>JACQDI010000241.1 GCA_016201195.1 Acidobacteriota bacterium
GGGCTTTCCAATATGCAGATGGGGTACGTGTTCAGCGTGTTCGCGCTGGCCTATGCGGTTTTTGAGATCCCGGCGGGGTGGTGGGGGGACCGCGTGGGACAGAAGAAGGTCCTGGTGCGGATTGTGGCCTGCTGGTCGGCGTTCACAATCCTGACAGGGATGGTGCGGAGCTACGGGGCGCTGGTGGCGACGCGGTTCGTGTTCGGGGCGGCGGAGGCGGGGGCGTTTCCGACGCTGGCGCGGGCGCTGGCGCGGTGGTTTCCGGCCGAGGAGCGCGCGCGCGCGAACGGGGTGATGTGGATGGGGGCGCGGGTAGGAGGCTCGGTGGCGCCGGCGCTCGCCGCCCTGCTGATCGCGCGGATCGGATGGCGGGCCACCTTTGCTGTGTTTGGGGCGATCGGGATCGCGTGGTGCGCGGTGTTCCAGTGGTGGTACCGGGATGAGCCAGGGGGGAGCATGCCGGCGCCGGCGCACCCCGAGCCGACCCCGTGGGGGCGGATCTTTACGAGCGGGACTTTGTGGAAGCTGTTTGGGATGTACTTCTGCTCGGCTTACGGATTCTGGTTTTTCGTCACCTGGTTGCCGACATTTCTGATGCGGGAGCACGGGCTGACGCTGGAGCAGAGTGGCGCGTACGCGTCGCTGCCGCTCGCGGCCGGAGCGCTGGGGTGCGCGGCCGGCGGTCTGCTGGCGGACTGGCTGGTGCGGCGCACGGGAAGCTTAAAGTGGGGGAGGCGGCTGATCGGGATGGGGGGATTCTGGCTCGCCGCGACCGGATTCGGGGTGGCGGTGACGGCGCGGAGCCCGCTGGCAGCGGTGCTGTGGCTGGCGTTTGCCTCGGGAGCGCATGACCTGACGCTGTCGGTGGGGTGGGCGACGGCGGTCGAGGTGGGTGGAAGATTCGGCGGCACCACGAGCGCCGTCATGAACATGGCGTCGAGCTTGTCGGCCATGCTGTCGGCGGTCTCGGCGGCGTGGCTCGCGCAGAGGTTCGGGTCGTTCAACGTCATGATCGGGGTGGCGGCGGGAGTGTATTTCATCGGAGGGTTGCTGTGGACGCGGATCTCGCCTCCCGAGCCTACGAGACCCGGTATTGGGCGATGACCTCTTCGTTTAACTCGACGCCGAGGCCTGGGCTTTGAGGGACGGCCACGCGGCCGTCGACGAGCGGCGGCAGGTTGCGAACGAGGCGGCGCATCAGGGGGGAGGGGCGGAGGCAATATTCGACCAGGTCGCCATCGGGGCAGGAGGCCATCCAGTGGAGGGAGGCAGCGAGGTTGATGCCGGTCGAGAAGCAATGCGGGACGGCGCGGCGGCGAGCGGCGCGGGCGAGTTCGGAGGCCTGACTGGCGACGGTGAGGCCGCCGCAGATGGCGACGTCGGGTTGGATGACCTGGAGGCCGCGCTCCAGCAGATCCTGGAATCCCCAGGGCGTGACCTCGCCTTCACCGGCGGCGATGGGGACCGGAGAGCGGTGGCAAAGCTCCTCGTAGCCGCGGAGGTCATCCTGGGAGAGGGGTTCTTCGAGCCAGGCGATTTTCAGGGGCGCGAGGAGCCAGGCGCGGTCGAGGGCGGTTTCCACATCGAAGGCGCAGCCGGCGTCGACCATGAGATCGCGGTCGTCGCCGATGACCCCGCGGGCCGCTTCGACGTGGGCGAGGTCGGCGGCGCGGTCCTTGCCGAAGGGTCCCCAGCCGAACTTGACAGCGGTGAGGCCGAGGTCGACAGCTTGTTGAGCGAGCTCCGCGGTGTCGCTCGGCGTATCGCCAAAAAGATAGCTGGCATAGGCGCGGATCGAGCTGCGATGGGCGCCGCCGAGCAGTTCGTAGACGGGCTTGCCGAGGGCTTTGCCGCGCAGGTCCCACAGGGCGATATCGGCGCCGCTGATGGCGTGGATGGCGGCGCCGCGCCGGCCGTAGCGGTTGGTGTGGTAGTACATGCGCTGCCACAGGCCTTCGACGTCGAGCGGATCCTGGCCGACCAGCAGGTAGCGCAGGCCGTGGCGGCGCTCCGCCGAGCGCGGCGCTTCAAAGATGGCCTTGCAGACATAGGACTGGCTCGAGACCTCGCCGATGCCGGTCAAGCCGGCGTCGGTCGAGATGCGGATCACGAGCACGTCCTGGGTTCCGTCGGCGATCTCCTCGACGTTGGGGAGGCGCAGGTGGAGGGCTTCGACGTCGGTGATGGTCATCTGCGGTCCAGTTCAGCGAGACGGCGCCCTCTCGCGTTCATCGGAAATTCTCGACCAGCATGAGATCGCTCTCTTGCAGGTCGATTTGCGCCCACAAGACCTGTTTCTCGTCCGGGGAGACCGCCACGCCGAGGTCCACCGGTTTGTCGATCCTCGCGACTTGAGTGATCTTGCCCGTGGCGAAGCTCAGGAACAACAACCCGGAGCCGCCACCGGCAGTAAAGTAGATGCCGCTTTTCGAGACCGCGAAGCTGTAGCGATGGACGGAATCCAGAACCTGGCGCTCTTCCCCGCCGTCAACGGGGACCGTCCATAGGGTAGCGATGACGCCCTCACCCTTCGCGTAGTAGATCCGTTTGCCATCGGGAGAAACCAGGGGTGCGAACCCGCCGCCTCGGCTGGTGACCTGGACCGGGGCGCCGCCGCCGGCCGGAGTCTTCCAGATCTCGAACCGCCCGCTGCGGTTGGAGCCGAAGTAAACCGTTTGGCCGTCCGGCGACCAGGCCGGGATGATGTCGCTCGCGGTTCCGTCGGTCAGGCGTTGCTGCGGGCCGCCTTCGGCGCTCACTACATAAATGTGGTATATGCCGCCGGGGTTGCAGTCGAAGGCGATCTTCTTGCCGTCGGGCGACCAGCGCGGCGAGCCGGCGGTAAGCGCCCCAAGGAATGTTAGCTGGAACGCGTTCTTGCCGTCCCGATCCGCCACCCAGATCTCGAGGCCGCCGGAGCGGTTGGAGGAGAAAGCGATTTTCCGCCCGTCAGGAGAAAACTGCGGCGCGACCTCGCGCATCGTGGAGGCGATCAGTTGCTTGGGCGGCCCGGCGGCGGCGCCGGGGCCGGACAAATCGATGCTCCAGATGTTTGTGTCCTGAATCTGCTGCACATAGGCCAGCCGTACGCCTTGACGGGAGAGCGTCGGCGCGCCTGAACCCTCGCCAGGCAATGCCAGCAGCCGCGGAGTGGAATCGCCGGAGACGGGCACGCGCCATAATCCGGACCGCGTTCCGGCGAGACCGACACCAAAGATAATTTCGCGGCCGTCGCTGGTCCAGGCTGGATGGACAGGGTTGGGGCCGACCTCGATCTTTCGCGGTTCCCCCCTTGGGGTAACGTCGGCAGCCAGAGGCAGCACATACAGGCTTGCGACGGCATTGGTCGACGCGCGCACGAATGCCAGATTCTTGCCGTCGGGCGAGACGGCCGGCATGGTGTCGCCGTAGGTGACCTCGGAAGGGGCCGTGGTAAGCCTTCGCATTTCGCCGGAATCGACCGACAATCGAAACAAGCTGTGCCGGGGTTCGTTGGCAGGCATCATCGAGACAATCAGGAACTTGCCATCGGGAAACCAGGCAAGCTGCCGGAAGCGGTAAAGGCCGGTGGTCGTGAGTTCGGCCAACCTGCGCTCCGGACCTCCCAGGGCCGGGACGAGGATGACGGCGATGCGGTCCAGCGCCACGACGCGCGCAAAAGCGATGGAGCGCCCGTCCGGGGACCACGCCGGCGCATAATCCATAGCCGGATCGGTGGTGAGCCGCAAGGGCTTCCCGGGCCCGATCAGCTTCACGTAGATATCAAAGTTGTTGCGGTCCTCCCCATCCCAGGCGAAAGCCACCTGATTGCCGTCCGGCGAAAAGGACGGAGTCATCTCACGCCCCGGGTAGGTCGTCAGCGGCACGGGCTGGAGGGCGGTTTCCTGGGGCGGCTTGTTGCCGCGCAGGAGCCAAGCGACAGCCGCGGCGACTCCGGCAACTGCCAGCAGGACGGCGAGCCAGGCCAACGGCCGAAGGCGGCGAGCGGCGGCGGTGGAGGCAACCGGCCTGGAGGGGATGGCCAAGCGTCCGGATTCGGATTCCTCTACCAGTTCTTGCAACGCCACTTTCAAATCAGCCATGGTCTGGAAGCGGCGCTCGGGATCCTTACGCAGGCAGCGGCTGATGATCTTTTCGAGATCGGCAGGGCTGCTCTCGGAGACGGCGCGAACCGGCTTGGGCTCCTGGTGCAGGATGGCAGCCAGCGTGGAGAGTGGGGAATCCGCCTGGAAGGGGCGCTCGCCGGTGATCATCTCGTAGAGCACGCCGCCGAAAGAAAAAATGTCGGAGCGGGCGTCAACCTTCTTCCCCTCGGCTTGCTCCGGAGACATGTAGGCTACAGTCCATAGAACCGCGCCCTCGATTGTCTTAGGCTGCGGCTCAGCGGTGCGCGTCGCCTCCAGCTCGCCGTGGCCCTCCGGCTCAGTTAGCTTGGCCAGGCCGAAATCGAGGAGCTTCACTTGGCCTTCGTCGCTCACCATGATGTTGCCCGGCTTGAGGTCCCGGTGGATAATGCCGGCGGAGTGCGCCTTGGCCAGAGCCCCGGCGATCTGGACGGCGTATTTCAGCGCCTGGACGGGCGGGATGCCGTGGCGTGGAATCAACTCGGCGAGAGTCCGGCCGGCCACGTACTCCATCGCGATGAACTGAGTCTCGCCCTCGGTATTGACGTCGTAGATGGTGATGATGTTGGGATGATTGAGCGCTGAGGCCGCCTGGGCTTCCTGAATGAACCGGCGCTTCCGCTCCGGGTCGGCGACCTTGTCAGGCGGGAGCAGCTTGAGAGCCACCAGCCGGTTCAGGCGCGTGTCGCGCGCCTTATAGACGACACCCATACCGCCTTCGCCGAGCTTGCCGATCACCTCATAAGGACCGAGGCGAGCGCCGGGATCAAGGCTCATCGTGTGACTCCTGCTCGTAATGGTCCAGCGTTTGTCCAGCCATGGTCCGGTCCTTCCACCCGGCACACGCAATACTACCGCATCCAGAGACCAGACGGGCGCCGACGGCCCGGTAAAACCGGCCGCTCAATGCAGGTCTTGTTTAGGCCGCACCTCAAAGCTGCGGAATTCGCGGATGAACTCGATGAGGTTCTCGACCGTCGCGTCGTACCAGAGCTTGCCTTTTTCGCGGGTGGCGAGGGTGGGGTCGCCGATGACGCCGGACTTTGAGATACGGGTCCACCACTCGACCATGCGGACCGCGGGGCCGCCGCCCAGGTCGTGCCAGTAGTACTTGGACTTGTGGAAGTTGATTTCCTTCTCGGCCTGGTCCATCTGGACGGCGGATTCGTTGAGGTAGAGATAGACCGAGGTTTCCAGTTCGCAGGCGTGGGACATGCCGCCGGGGAACGGGCTCTGGCGGGTTTCCTTGATCAGGCCGCTGATCAGAGAGGGCCAGATGAAGCAGGCGCACAGGGCGTCGGACTGGATGATGGTCTTACGGGCGGCAAGGTCGAGGATGGGCATGTTGCTGCCGTGGCCGTCGGCGAGCAGGATCTTGCGGAAGCCGTGGTGGGCGAGGCTCAAGGTGATGTCGAGGACGAAGGCTTCCAGGTGCTCGGGGCGCA
>JACQDI010000242.1 GCA_016201195.1 Acidobacteriota bacterium
ACAGTTCTATCCCGGATGGCGGGCCACCGTGGATGGCAAACCCGCGCAGATCGAACGGTGGGAACAGACCTTTCAATCCGTCCAGGTCCCGGCCGGCGAGCACCGCATCCGGTTCGAGTTTCGCTCCTTCGGCCTGCGAGCAGGGATAGTGATCAGCATGGTCTCTCTGGTCGCGCTTGTGATCCTGACCCGCCGGAAGACTCGTTGAAAACAGATCTTCCTTTGCGAGCTTTGCGTCTTTGCGTGAGAATGAGGGTTTGCCTGGAGGAAGCACAATGCCACACCCCACCCGAAGAGAATTCCTGCACCATGTAGCCGCCGGACCCTCGCTGGTGTGCAGCCTGGCCGCCGGGTGGCAGGAGCTATTGCAGGCGCAGACCCGCGGTGAGCCGCGCTACGACCTGCTGGTGCGCGGCGGCCGCGTCGTCGATCCCGCACAAGGCGTCTCTGCCGAGCGCGACGTGGCCATCTCCGGCCACAAGATTGCTCGCGTCGCCCCCGGCATTCCGGAAGCCGAGGCCCGCCAGGTCCTCGACGCCCGCGGCAAAATCGTCACCCCCGGCCTGATCGATTTACACGTCCACGTCTACGACGGTGTTGCGCCGCTCGGCATTCCCGCCGACCCCACCTGCATCGCCAAGGGCGTCACCACGGTGGTCGACGCCGGTTCGGCCGGCGCCCACACCTTCCCCGGCCTCCGCAAATACGTCATCAACGTGGTCGATACCCGGGTCTACGCGCTGCTCAACATCTCCGTGGTCGGCCAGTCCACGCTCTCCACCGACAACCCGCACGGCGAGTTGCTGGACCTGCGTTACGCCAACCCCAAGCTCGCCATCCGCACCATCGAGCAGAACCGCGACGTGATCCTCGGCGTCAAGATACGCCTCACGCGGAACATCGCCGGCGACCACGACCTGAAGGCGCTCGCCCTCGCCCGCGAGGCGGCCGACGCGGTCCGCCTGCCTCTGATGGTCCACATCGGCGGCACCGCGTCGCCGCTCCCGGCGATTCTGGACATGCTCCGCAACGGCGACGTCATCACCCACAGCTTCCGCGGCTCGCCCGGCGGGATCCTCGACGAGCGCGGCCGCGTGATGCCTGAAGTCCGCGGCGCCGTCGCCCGCGGCGTCCACCTCGACATCGGCCACGGGGCGGGCAGCTTCTCGTTCGACACCGCCGAGAAAGCCATCGCTCAGGAGCTGCTGCCCGGCACCATCTCGAGTGACGTGCACCAGTTCAACGTCAACGGCCCCGTCTTCGACCTGGTCACCACGCTCTCGAAGTTCCTGCATCTGGGCCTGACTCTCGAGCAGGTGATCGAGCGCGCCTCCACCAACGCCGCTCAAACCTTCGGCTTTCCCCAGGGCCTGGGAACGCTGCGCGAGACCGCAGAGGCCGACGTGGCCGTCTTCGCTCTCGCCGAAGGAAACTTCGAGTTTGTCGATTCGGTCGGGGCCAGGCGGACGGGACACCGCAAACTGGTCCCCGTGGCCACCGTGAAAGCAGGTAAAATCTATGGTTCGGCCTCGATCCCGGTAGTGCGGGCCTCTTGACAACTCTCTATGTCGCGCCTGCGGTTAGTCTGCCTCTGGCTCCTGCTGTTCGTCGGCCTGGCGCCTGCGGCGGAGAAGCTTCTTCCTCTCACCATCCTCCACACCAACGACCTGCACGCCCGCTTCCTGCCCGACGGCAAGCACCGCGGCGGCTTTGCCCAGTTGACTGCCGTGATCCGCCGCGAGCGCGCGGGCTGCCAGACGTGCCTGCTGCTCAACGCCGGCGACCTGGTGCAGGGAACGCCGGTTTCCACCCTCTTTCGCGGTCTGCCGGTCTACGAAGTGGCCAACCACTTCGGCTTCGACGCCTCCACCATCGGCAACCACGAGTTCGATTATGGCTGGCAGAGAATCGCCGAGTTCGCCCGCACCGCCCGCTTTCCCTTCGTCTCCGCCAACGTGGTCGATGGAAACGGAAAGTTGCTCGCCGCGAGCGCCTACGTCATCCGAAACGTGGGCGGCCTG
>JACQDI010000243.1 GCA_016201195.1 Acidobacteriota bacterium
CCGTGAGGACGTGGGAGCTGTCCCGGTGCGAGGGAATAGAGCCTTCGCCGTGAGGACGTGGGAGCTGTCCCGGTGCGAGGGAATAGAGCCCTCGCAGTGAGGACGTGGGAGCTGTCCCGGCGCGAGGGAATAGAGCCCTCCCTGAGGCCGGTCACGTAATTCGCGGGGATCATCCGGCTTTCTGATCACGGAAGTCACGGGAGCGAAGCGAGGCCCCCGCGGTTATCTCGGCGAAGTTGACGAGAGCCGCGGGGGCCTGTCTCCTCTGTTGTGCGAGCAACGGAAGGAGGCCGATTTTGTACCACGATCTTCTTCGAAGGCGGGAGCTGTTCGAGCGACTGCTGGGAATCGACAGCCTGATCGCCGCGGGCGTTCAGGCTGAGGGTTGCCGATGCGGTGGACGGTTGGACCGGGCGTCGTACCCGCGTAAGCCGCGCGGACTTCCGAAGGGTCTGGACAGGGAATACGCGAGGCGGGAGAGCTTCTGCTGCTGTGAAGAGGGGTGCCGAAGGCGGGCCACGCCGGTGTCGGTGCGATTCCTGGGGCGGCGGGTCTACGTGGGCGTGGCGGTGGTCGTGGCAGCAGCAGAGGAGATGGGGGTGAGCCAGGGCCGGGTGAGGCTGCTGGCGGATCTGATGGAGTGGCCGGTGGATCGGCGGACGGTTCAGAGGTGGGTGTCCTGGTGGCGGGAAGCGCTGCCGAGGACGAGATGGTGGCAGGGGATCAGGGGGCGGTTACGGGCCCCGGTGGATCCGCGAGGGATGCCACTGTCGATCCTTCAGGCCTTCGAGGGCAAGAGCCCGGAGGAGGCGGTAGTGGGCCTGCTTGGGCTGCTGACGCCGATATCGATCGGCCACGCTGGATGAGGGACGTCGGCGACCCGCAGAAGACGCCGGTCGCCGGGGACGCCGGCCCCCCGTAGCGTGCTTCCCCCGCTTGGCCAACGCAGGCCGGCGGGGAAGGAGGCACGATGAGTCAGGAGGAAGGCACACGAGGCGCGGAGCGCTGGGCGCGATTCCGGTTCGGTGTGGTGGCACCGCTCTACGCAAGCCCGCCGGCGCCGGGTGAGCTGCGCAAGGAGCTGGCGCGGCTCTCGGGCAAGACGTGGGTGCATCCGGTCCACGGAGAGCCCTTCGCGCCGTCGGCCCGGACGATCGAGACGTGGTACTACCAGGGGCGCCGGCAGGCAGATCCAGTCGCGGCGCTGCGGCGCAAGCGGCGATCGGATAGCGGGCGTCAGCCGTCGGTGACGGGCGGCGTCGCGGCGGCGGTGCGAGCGCAGTATCAGAAGCACCCGGGGTGGAGCGTCCAGCTGCATCACGACAACCTGGCCGTGCTGGTCGAGGAGGATCCGACGCTGGGGACCTGCCCGTCGTACCCGAGCCTGAGACGGTTCATGTCCTCTGCGGGGATGGTGAAGAGACGGCGGCCTCGGCGGCCGACACCGGGCCAGGTGCAGGCCGAGGAGCGACTGGAGTCGCGGGAGGTGCGCAGCTACGAGGCCGAGTTCGTGAACGGGCTCTGGCATCTCGATTTCCACGCGTGCTCGCGCCCGGTGCTGACACCACAGGGGACCTGGGAGATCCCGAAGGCGCTCGGGATCCTCGACGACCGCTCGCGCTGGTGCCCGCACTTGCAGTGGTACCTCGGGGAGACCACGTCTGATCTGGTGCACGGGTTTCGTCAAGCCGTGCTCAAGGGCGATCTGCCGCGGGAGCTGATGTCGGACAACGGCTCGGCGATGGTGTCGGCGGAGTTCACGCAGGGGTTGCTGAGACTGGGCGTCCATCACACGACGACCTTGCCGTACAGCCCCTACCAGAACGGAAAGCAGGAGACGTTCTGGGGGCAGGTCGAGGGGCGGCTGCTGGCGATGCTCGAAGGGCAGAAGGACCTGACCCTGCGCACCTTGAACGAGGCCACGCAGGCGTGGGTCGAGCTCGGGTACAACCGCAAAGAGCATTCCGAGACGGGACAGCCTCCTTTGGAGCGTTACCTCCAAGGGCCCAGCGTGGCCCGCCGTTGCCCCCCGACCGAGGCGCTCGACCTGACGTTCCTGGGCGAATGGAGCAGGAGTCAGAGGCAAAGCGACGGGACGGTCTCCATCGAGGGCCGGCGCTTCGAGGTCCCCTCCCGTTTCCGACACCTGCGCCGGGTCGCCGTGCGCTATGCCCGCTGGGATCTGCGCTGCGTCCTGCTGGTGGATCAGCACACGGGGGTCGTCCTCTCGCCTCTCTATCCCGTCGATCCCGTCAAGAACGCGTCGGGTCGCCGTCGCCCCCTGATCCCGACTGAGCCCGCTGCCGAGCCGACCGAGCCCACAGGGGACGAGATCGCGCCGTACTTGCGGCGCCTGATGTCCGACTACGCGGCCACCGGCCTTCCCCCGGCCTATCTGCCGAAGATCGACAGGGAGGACAACCCGTGAGCCGTAACCGTCGCCTGACGGCCCTGTTCGGCCTGAAGTGGCATCCCTTCTCGGCTGACGTGCCGTCCGAGGCATTCTTCCGCACCTCTGAGACCGACCTGTTCCTCTCCCGCGTGGAGAGCCTGCTGGACACCGGAGGCTTCGCCCTGATCACCGGCGACAGCGGGACCGGCAAGTCCGTCACCCTGCGCCTCCTGGCCGAGCACCTCTCCTCACTGCGCGATACCGCCGTCGGCGTGCTGAGCCGCCCCCAGAGCGGTCTGGGCGACTTCTACCGCGAGCTCGGTCAGCTCTTCGGCGTCCCCCTCACGCCTCACAACCGATGGGCCCAGTACAAGGCCCTGCGCGAGCGCTGGGCTGCCCACTTCGACTCCACCTTCCTGCGTCCCGTCTTGCTCGTCGACGAAGCTCAGCAAGCCTCTCCTGTCGTTCTCTCCGAGCTGCGCCTGCTCAGCTCCGAGCACTTCGATTCGCGCTCCCTGTTGACCGTCGTCCTCTGCGGGGACTCGCGCCTCCCTGACCTGTTCCGTCAGCCCGACCTCGTTCCTCTCGGCACCCGCATTCGTCTGCGCCTCGAACTCGGTCCCCGCTCGCCCCGCGAGCTGCACGAGGTGCTCACGCATGCCCTGACCAAGGCGGGCAACCCCTCCCTCGTGACACCCGACCTGATAAAGACCATCGCCGAGCACTCCGCTGGCAACTACCGCGTCTTGTGCAACACCGCTTCCCTGCTGCTCGAGGAGGCCGTCCGGCAGAACGCTGCTCTCATCGACGACAAGATCTATTTCGACCTTTTCCCCGCCCCCGCCAGAACGCCCCGCCAGCGGCCGGCGGCGCCCCAGACCAGGAGTTGACGTCGTGTCCGCCCCCTACATCCGCGCTGTCCTGGAGGCCTACCATGCCCTGCCCCACACACCTCGTCGCGCTTCCCGAAACGACCGCCTCCTGGCCGCCTCCTTCGCCTCACGAGGTGTCCCTCTGGAGACCGTCAAGGCCGCCTTCCTGATCGCCACCGCGCGTCGAACCTTCCGGGCCGTCGACGCCTTCCCTCTCGGGGCCATCCGGTCGTTGGCCTACTTCATCCCCGTCGTCGACGAACTACTCGCCCAGCCCCCGCAAGACCCGACCTACCTCGACTACATTCGCCGCAAGCTCGTCTCGACCTCTCCCACGCACTGACCTTCCGTCCATTCGCCGAGCGCCCGTCCCACGGCCGGGCGCTCTCGCTTCGCCCACTCGCCACGGAATGGATGATGCCGACCAGCCCCGACTTCCTCCCCTCAGCATCATTGCGCCGCCAGGCGCCCCGCGGATTCCTTGACCGCACCCGACGCAACTATCGAGACCACTCTCACCCTCCTCACCTACGACAAGTTCCACGCCACCAAGCTCGTGACCGAAGCCATGGATAAGACCCGCCGAGAGGAGGTCCGCTCTCGGCCCGA
>JACQDI010000105.1 GCA_016201195.1 Acidobacteriota bacterium
CCACGCGCTATCTGTGTGAAGAACTCACCGCCACGGAAACAGTGTTCCCCGGGACGGACCTCCGCGTCGTCTACAAACTTGGGTCACCCCAAATTCCACGAGATCAGGAGGTCAGAGACTAGTCTATCTGAAATAACTATGACAGTCAATAGAGCGTTGGGTACACTAGTCGGGTGCGCAGAATCGTTGTCGACTGGCTGCCGCTGCCGGTGCTCTTCGGGTCCTACCAGTTGGTGGGATGGATCGGGCGCGAAATGGGGCGGCCGTCAGCCGATGCGTTGCTGCTCGGCTGGGACCGATGGCTGTTCGGGACGGATCCGGGGGTCTGGATGGTCGGGCATCTGCCGCTGGCTGCGCTCGGCTTGCTGGACCTGTTCTATTTTTCCTATTACATACTGGTGCCAGTGGCGCCGTGGCTGATGTACCTGCGGCATGGGCGGAGAACGCTGTGGCAGTTCTGGATCACCGGGGGGACGGGGTATCTGCTCTGCTATCTGCTGATCCCGTGGTTTCCGTCCACGCCGCCGCGGCTGCTGTTTCCGGCCTTTGCCTATGGGGGCGGGCCGCAGGCGGTGAATCTGTGGATTCTCAACCTGTTCAGCATCCAGGGGAACGTTTTTCCCAGCGCCCATGTCGCCGCCGCGGTAAGCTTCGCACTTTGCCACCGGCGCTTCGATCGCAGGCTGGGATGGATTTTCCTGGCCTGGGCGGCGGGGATCACCATCTCAACCGTGTCCGGAGGGTATCACTACGGGGTGGACGCAGTGGGGGGTGTGGCGGCAGGAGCGCTGGCGGAGATAATCACTTCCTCGTTTTCCAGATCATCGAGCGTGGCTTCGTCCAGGCAGAGCAAGGAGTGAAGCACGGCGCGGGTGTGCTGGCCGAGCAGCGGGGCGGGAAACCGGACGCGACCGGGGGTTTCCGATAGCTTGATGGGCAGGCCGGTGACCGGCGTGGGTCCGGCCGTCGGGTGCCGCAGGGTGGGGAACATTTCACGCGCCGCAGCTTGCGGGTCTCGGCACACCTCGTCGAGGGTGCGCACCGGGGCGCAAGGCACGCCGGCGGCGTCCAAGCGCTGCTGCCACTCGCTCGCCGTCGCTTTCCGGAACATCTGGAATAGCAGCGGCTCGAGCGTATCGCGATGCTGCACGCGCAGGGCGTTCGAGGCGTAGCGCGGATCCTCGGCCAGGTCGGGCCTGTCAATCGCACGGCAGAACGCCTCCCACAGCTTGTCGCTGGCCACGGCGATGGCGATATCGCGGTCGGCGGTGCCGAAGGTGCGATAGGGGACGATGGCTTTGAAGGCCGTCCCCATCGGACCCGGGATGACGCCGGAGCCGAGGTAGTTGGCGAAGTTCGATCCCATGGCCGAGATCATCGAATCGAGCATGGACACATCCACTAACTGCCCGGCGCCGCTGCGCTCGCGCGCGTGCAGAGCGATTAAGATGCCCATGGCCGCAAACATGCCGGCGGTGATGTCGGCTACCGAGTGGCCACATCGGACCGTCTCGCCATCCTTCACGCCGGTCACGCTGATCAGGCCGCTCGCCGCTTGCAAGATCAGGTCCATGGCAGGCAGGTCGCGCGCGGGACCGTCCTGGCCGTATCCGGAAATCGAGCAGTAGACCAGGCGCTGGTTGCGCGCGCGAGCCTGCTCGTAGCCCAGGCCCATGCGCTCCAGGCTTCCGGGGCGAAAGTTCTCGATGACCACGTCCACCTTCTCCATCAGCCGCAGGCACAAGTCGAGACCCTGGGGTTTCTTCAGGTCGATGGAGAGTCCGAGCTTGTTGGGGTGGAGGCCGAGAAAGAAGGATGCTTCACTGCCCGTGAACGGCGGCCCCCAGCCACGGCCGATGTCGCCGGAGCCGGGCGGCTCGAGCTTGTAGACCCGCGCCCCGTAGTCGGCGAGCAGCAACGTGCAGTAGGGGCCGGCCAGCGCATGGGACAGGTCGAGCACCTTGATGTCGTCGAGCGGATAGCGCATGGGTCAGACCTCTGATGGTAGCCTAGGTTCAAGGCCCATTCAACGCAAAGAGGATCGTGATCGTAGATCGTGGGCTCACACTCCCCGGGCCCGCGATCCACTCTCCCCGTGCGATAAACTGGTCATTATTATGAAACCTGTTGCGGTTCTCTTTCTACTCTTGGCTTCGACGTGCTTCCCTCAAAGCTCGGCCGTGATTACCACGGTCGCCGGCAACGGCACGCCCGGATTCAGTGGCGACGGCGGGCCGGCGACGCGGGCGCAGTTCCAGTTCCTGCTGGGCGACGATGCAGAGGGGCTCGAGGAATACTCGCACATTGCCTTCGACGCGCAGGGGAATCTTTACATCCCGGACCAGGGCAACGACCGGATCCGCAAACTGGCGCCGGACGGCACGATCACCACGGCGGCCGGTAACGGGCAGTTTGGCTTCTCCGGCAACGGCGGCCCGGCCCGCGAGGCGTCGCTGGCCTCGCCCATTTCGGTGGCTTTCGACGCGGCCGGCAACATGTACATCGCCGACCAGGACAACCACCGCATCCGCAAGGTCTCACCAGACGGCATCATCACGTCGGTGGCCGGCAACGGGATAGACGAGTTCGGCGGGAACGGCGGGCTGGCGGTGCGAGCTTCGTTGAATTCTCCCGCCGGCCTGGCCGTGGACGCAGCCGGGAACCTCTACATCTCCGATACCTACAACAACCAGGTGCGCAAGGTGACCTTTCCGTTGGGGATCATCAACGCGGTGGCCGGCAGCACCGATCACGATTACAGCGGGGACGGCGGCAAGGCCACGCTGGCGGCGCTCGATTTCCCGGCCGGGCTGGCCTTCGACGCGGCCGGCAACCTCTACATCGCCGACCAGCACAACAGCCGCATCCGCAAGGTGACGCCCGACGGCATCATTACGACCTTCGCCGGCAACGGCGAGTATGACTTCAAGGGCGACGGCGGGCCGGCTGACAAGGCTGCCTTGGACTATCCCGCCGATATCGCCTTTGACGCAGCGGGCAACCTCTATATCGCCGACCAGGACAACAGCCGCATTCGGAAAGTCGACACCAAGGGGATCATCACCACGGTGGCTGGCGCCGGCGAGGCGGGCTACGGTGGCGACGGCGGGCCCCCGCTGGCCGCGAAGCTCAACCGCCCGAGCGGCCTGGCATTCGACAAGCAGGGCAACCTGTACATCAC
>JACQDI010000244.1 GCA_016201195.1 Acidobacteriota bacterium
ATGTGCTACCATCGGGCCTATGGAACAACCGATACTCCGCCGTCAACTTCTCCGCATGGGCGCAATGAGCGCTACCGCATTGGTTTGGATCCCAGCGCTCGACGCCGAATGCGGCGAGACCGAGGACAACATCGAAGGCCCCTACTACAAGGGCGGGGCGCCCGAGCGCACGGCGCTGAACGAGCCGGGAATGAAGGGCACGCCGCTCACCGTCAGCGGGCGCGTGCTCAACACCGCGTGCCGGCCCTTGTCGTATGCCGTCCTCGACATCTGGCAGTGCGATGCCGACGGCGTCTATGACAACAAGGGTTACACGCTGCGTGGCAAGATCCAGGCGGATAAAGAGGGCCGCTACGAGTTGCGCACCATCGTGCCGTCCCCATACAAAGTGTCCGACAAGCGCTACCGGCCCGCGCACATTCACTTGAAGGTCAGCGCGCCCGGCACTCCCGTGCTGACCACGCAACTCTACTTCGAAGGCGATAAGTGGAACGCGGTCGACTCGGCATACCGGAAGTCGCTGACCATCAACCCGCGCGATGGGCGGAATGGGAGCAAAGTCGCCACGTTCGATTTCAAATTGAAGCTCAGGGGCTAATCCCAATCTTGAAAACGAAGGAGAAACCAAAGTGAACCGCTATTTGACGATGGTGTTCGTCGCTGCAATCGCTGCCAACTGTGCCCTCCAGGCGCAAAATCCGCTCATCGCAGAGGCGAAGCAAGCCTACACGGGCATCAAGAATAACCTTACGAAGATGGCCGAGAAGATGCCGGAGGAAAACTACAGCTTCAAGGCCACGCCTGACATTCGGACTTTCGGCCAGCTCGTAGCCCATGTCGCCGACGCTCAAACCCGCACCTGCTCTGCGGTCAAGGGTGAGCAGAAGCAGGCAAACGCGGCGTCCAAAACGTCGAAAGCCGATTTGGTGGCTGCACTCAAGGACTCGTTCGCCGAGTGCGACGCCGCCTTCGACTCGCTGACCGACGCGACGGCCACTGAAATGGTCAGGGCGGGCCGCGGCCAGCGGTCCAAGCTGGGCACACTCATCGGAATCACCACCCACGACAACGAAGAGTATGGCTACATGGCGGTCTACCTACGCCTGAAGGGCGTCGTACCGCCGTCGAGCGAACGGTAAGCTCCTCCGCAGCATCTTACACCCCGGTGGGGTAGAATTGCTCGAACGCCCATTATGTCTCTGCCCACCGGAAAGCATCTGGGACCCTATGAGATCCTCGCCCCGCTCGGCGCCGGAGGTATGGGTGAGGTTTACCGTGCCCGCGATACACGGTTGGGGCGCGACGTTGCCGCCAAGGTCCTGCCTCAAGTTTTCTCGAGCGATGCCGAGCGCATGGCCCGCTTCGAACGCGAAGCCCAGGTGCTGGCCTCGTTGAACCATCCCAATATCGCCGCGCTCTATGGTCTGGAAGAGTCGGAGGGCGTCCGTGCGCTGGTGAAGGAGCTGGTGGAAGGACCGACCACTGTCGAAGGACCGACCACTTGACACTGCACGCCACTTAAAGCTAACTTAGCTGTTCGATTCTGAAAAGGGCAGCCAACCCTATGGCATCCCGCAATCTGCTTCCATTCGTTTTGTTGTTATCCATCTCCCCCGTCGCTGCCCAACAGCACATCGGAGCCGGGGGATGCGCGTCCTCGAACTGCCACGGCGCCACCTCTGCCGCTCCCGAGAAGGACAGCCGCATCCTGGGCAACGAGTACTCCGTGTGGTCGGTGCGGGACAAGCACTCCAAGGCCTACAGCGTACTGGCCAACGACCGCTCCAAGCGCATGGCCGAGATTCTCAAGCTGGGCGCGGCCCAGTCGGCCCAGCGGTGCCTGGCCTGCCACGCCGTGGGATCGCCGGCCAAGTCCGTCTCCGACGGCGTCGCCTGCGAGGCCTGCCACGGGCCGGCCGAAAAATGGCTCGGTCCCCACACCGCCGCCAACAACCCCCATGCCAACAATGTCCAGCTCGGCATGTACGATACCAAGGACATCTCCTTGCGCGTCAAGAAATGCCTGGAATGCCACCTCGGGACCGGCGACAAGGTCGTCGACCACGAGCTGATTGCCGCCGGGCACCCCGACCTGGTCTTCGAGCTGGACACCTTCGGCGATGCTCAGCCGATGCACTGGCGGGATCTCAAGCCCCAGGCCGGGAACACCCTGCCCCGCGTCCGAATCTGGGCGGTCGGCCAGGCTGCGAGTTTGGCCGAGGGGATGCGGCTGCTGGCCACGCGCGCCGCGACCCCCGCCTGGCCCGAGTTTGCTGAACTTGAATGCTACCAGTGCCACCACGACCTGCGCGCCGAGAGCTGGCGGATCCAGCGCGGCTTCGCCGGGCGCAAGCCGGGTGGATTGCAGATGAACCTCGCCCGCCAGGACGTGTTGCGCGTCCTCGTCGCCCAGGCCGCCAAGGATCAGGCAGGGGCGCTCGACGGCGCCCTGGCCCAGGTGACCACCCTGATCGCCGGCCGGCTCTCGGACGGCGTCGCCATCGCCCAAGCCGCTCGCGCCGCCGCGCAGCAGGCCGACGCCCTGGCCGCGCGCTTCGCCAAGCAGGACTTCGACGCCGCTGCTGCCAAGGGCATGATCCGGGCCCTCGCGGCCGACGTGGCGCGCATTGCCAACGACGGCGCGCATTCCGCCGAACAGGCCACCATGGCCCTGGACGCCCTGGGCGCGGCCGCAGGGGGCAACCAGCCCGCCTTCCAGAACGCCCTCGCCAAGTTGTATGACTACCTGGAGCATCCTTCGACCTACCAGCCGGCTGAGTTCGCCGCCCAGTTCCGCAAGGTCGCGGGGATGCTGAACTGAAACCGCCGATGAAAACAGCGGTTTTGTATTTCTGTTCACTCGCGGTTCTTTGCGGCCCTCTTTGCGCGCAGCGGGCGCAGATCGGGGTGAAGGGGCGCCTGCGAGAAGCCGGACGCCCTCAGCCTGCGCGCAACCCCGTGCATATCCTGCCGCGTCGCGGCCAGCCCGGAGCCGAGTTGAAATTGCCCCCCAATCCCCTGGAAGCCGCGCTCGAGCGCCTCCGTGCGACCCTGCCTCCGCCGCGCCCCGTGCCCGAGGACCGCACGCGGCCCCTCGTGCGGCGCACGCCCAGCGCCCAGCCGCCCCCGCCCTTGCCCGCTCTGGCTGCGGCCGCGCCCTACCCGCGGTCCCGGCCCTCACCCGAGGGCGCGTCGCTCGCCGGCCTGCTGCCCTCGTTTGAAATCCCGCCGCCCTCGCCGGAGCCCTCCGTCGTCCCCAACCGCTGGCGCGTCGGTTTCCCCTCCTGGCGGCGCTATGAGGATCAGAAGCTCGACGTGATCTATGCCCAAAGCCGCTGGTGGGATCCCTTCAATCGCAATGTGGTGAAGGGCGACTACCCGATCTTCGGGCGCAAGGAGTTCCTGAACTTCACCGGCTCGAGCGACACCCTGGTCGAATCTCGGCGCTTGCCGACGCCGAGCAACGTGAGCGCGGCGAGCCCCGGCAGCTTCGATTTTTTCGGGCGCGGCGAGCAGCTTTTCATCAGGCAGAACTTCCGCCTCACCCTCGACCTGTTCCGCGGCAGCGCCGGCTTCAAGCCCGTCGAGTACGAGGTGCGCTTCACGCCGGAGTTCAACATCAACTACCTGCTCGCCCGCGAGACCGGCATCACCAATATCGATGTCCGCCAGGGCTTCCGCCGCACCGACAGTCACGCCGGTATCCAGGAGCTGTTCTTCGAGAAACGCCTGGGGACCAACAGCACCCGCGCCTTCCGCCACCCCAGCGACCCCGATGATCGCGGCAGCGCCTACTTCGACTTCACCTCCCTCCGCATGGGCATCCAGCGCTTCACCAGCGACTTCCGCGGTTTCATTTATTCCGACGAGCAGCCCGGCGTGCGCCTGTTCGGCAACTTCCGCAACAACCGCTTCCAATACAACCTGGCCTACTTCAATTTGCTCGAGAAAGACACGAACAGCGGCCTGAACACCATGGAGCGCCGCCATCAGACCGTCTACATCGCCAACCTCTATTGGCAGGACTTTCTCACCAAGGGGTACACGGCCAACTTCAGCCTGCACTATAACAACGACCAGCCGACCTTCCATCTCGACGAAAACGGTTTCTTGGTCCGGCCCGCTCGTGTCGGCGATCCGCGGCCCCACAAGATTCGCGCTGCGTACGCCGGGTTCGCCGGCGACGGCCACATCCGCCGCCTCAATATCTCGAACGCCTTCTACCAGGCCTTCGGCCGCGACGACTACAACCCGATCCCGGCCCTGAAGAACCCGCAGCACATCAACGCCCAGCTCGCGGCTCTGGAGCTGAGCTACGACCGCGACTGGCTCCGGTACAAGGCCTCAGCCTTCTTCAC
>JACQDI010000245.1 GCA_016201195.1 Acidobacteriota bacterium
CATCGGGCGCGACCGCACTGGGTGGCTTGGGATCGTCGCGCAGAATCGCCGCCAGTATCATCACGCTGGTGTTGCCCTGAAACGCCATTTCGCCGGTGGCCATCTGGTAAAGCACCACTCCGAAAGAAAAAATGTCCGAGCGGAGGTCCACCTTCAAGCCCGCTGCCTGTTCGGGGGACATATAAGCCGGCGTGCCCAGCACTGCCCCTGCCAGCGTTCGCGGCCCAATGTCGGTCTGGGTCGTCTCGAATCCGGCGTTGGTGTCGGCCTCCCGCTCCGCCAGCTTGGCCAGGCCGAAATCGAGCACCTTTACCAGGCCTCGGTCGGTCACCATGATGTTGGCGGGTTTCAGATCGCGGTGGATGATCCCCGCGCCGTGCGCCGCATCCAGGGCGTCGGCAATCTGGATGGCGTATTTCAGCAACTCGGTGAGTCCCAGCCGCCGGCGCCAGGCCAGGTGGTGGAGGTTGGCGCCCTGGACATATTCCATGGCAATGTAATCGACGCCCTTCTCGTTGCCGATGTCGTAGATGTGAACGATGTTGGGGTGATTGAGCGCCGAGGCGGCTTTGGCCTCCTGAACGAAGCGCCGTTTGCGTCCGGGTTGGCCACCACGTCGGCTCGCAGCGTCTTCAGAGCAATGAAACGGTCCAGATGGGTGTCGCGGGCTTTAAAAACCGTCCCCATGCCCCCTTCGCCGAGCTTCTCCACTACTTCGTAATGCGCGATCTTCTGGCCGATCAAGCCCTTGGCGCTGGAAGCCGGCGTTGGCCCGAGCGGACTTGATCGGAGACTCTCATCAGTGCCCGTCACTGCGCCCGGCCAGCGCGCCCGGATGCACTCGGGCCTCGCGCCTCCGGATGGCTCGTCCGCCAGCCGCTACTTCTCCGCCTTCTATACCGTTGACGGCCGGCGCTACTCGCCCGACCCCGGAGTGAAGGACGTGCCGGTAGTGTTTTTGGTGAATGCCCACTCCGACCTCCCAGCGGTAGCCCTGGCCTTGCAGGCCGCGGGCAAAGCAAACATCGTCGTCGAGGGAAGCGTCACGGACGCGCCCGCCGTAGGCACGCGTCGCATCGAATTGACGGATGGGCTGGAGGTCGCCCTTCTCGTCGCGGAACTAATCTATGAGGATGGCTCCAGCGGCCTGCGGCCGGACCTCGTGGTCCCGCAGTCTCGTTCCGCTGCACAGGATAGGGCCCTGGAGGCCGCACTGGAACTCGCCCGCCACCCCAAGAGCGCCCCGGTCGCGCGGAGACCCATCCCGGCGCACGCCGTGCCGCCCCCGGACCGGACTTACCCGGAGATGCGGTATCCGCCATTGGAGTACCGGCTGCTGGCAGCCTTCCGCATCTGGAGCGTCTTCCACTACTTCTTCCCTTACAAGGACCTGATGGGGGAAGACTGGGACGGAGTGCTGAAGCAATTCATGCCGAGGATGGAACAAGCCCGCAACGCCCTCGAATACCACTTGGCGGTGGCCGAGATGGTCACCCACGTTCATGACACGCACGCCTCCGTGTGGAGCGAGACGCTGGAGGAGTATTTCGGCGCGGCGCCCCCGCCGATTCGCGTGCGGATGATCGAAGGCGAGCCGGTCATCACCGGGATTGTCGATGCGGAGGCTGCGCGAGCGTCCGGAATCCAGATCGGCGATGTGATCGTCCAGGCGGACGGCGAGGATGCCAAGGCCCGCCTCGATCGCTACGGTAAGTACACGGTGGCGTCCACGCCGCAGTCGCTCCAGAAGTCCGTGGCCCAGCGGTTTCTCAACGGCCCCGGGGGAACCACCTTGGAGTTGGTAGTCCGCGGCGACGACCGCCGGACGCGTGAGGCAAAGCTGCCTCGCAAGAGCGAATACCTTGACAAACTCCGCAACCAGCGCGCCACCGAGATGCTCCAGCTTCTCCCCGGCAACATCGGCTATGCCGATCTGGATCGGCTGCCGGTTCCCATGGTCGATGCGATGTTCGAGAAGTTTCGAGACACCAAGGCCATTATCTTTGACATGCGCGGCTATCCCCTGGGCACAGCCTGGGCTATCGCTCCGCGACTCACCGATAAGGTCTCAGTGCCTGCCGCAAGGTACCGGCGGCCGTTGGTCATGTCGCCCGCCGCGCTGAGAGGAGGTCGCTCCAGCGAGGGCGCCGGTATCCCCTTCGCGGACCATCTTCCGCAAAGCGACAAATGGAAATACGCCGGCAGGACGGTCATGCTGATCGATGAGCGCACATTCAGCCAGGCGGAGCACACCGGCTTGTTCTTCGAAGCCGCCAACGGAACAAAATTCATCGGCAGCCCCACCGCGGGCGCCAACGGAGACATCAGCCGATTCTACGTGCCCGGAGACATACAGATCAATCTCTCGGCGCAGGAAGTGAGGCATGCCGACGGCCGCCAGCTCCAGCGCGTCGGTTTGATACCGGACGTCGAGGTGAAACCCCCGATTCGAGGGATCCGCAGCGGAAGAGATGAAGTGCTGGAGAAAGCCCTGGAGTACGTAGGTGTCCGCGGCGCCGCGCTCTCAGGGGTCGGCGAAGCCCGTTAACCGTTTCCGACACCTGCTCACAATCGCGATACGATCTTGCGCGCCAGGGCCACACCCTTTCCTCGCGCGTCCGGCACCGCCGTCAGGTTCAAAGTCACCTTGGTGTTGCCCTTTTGCACGTAGAGGACGTGGCCAAACGGTCCGATCATGGCGTTGTCCCCCACGCCGGAAATGGACTCGAATCCGGGAATGACGGCAAACGTCGCCCGGAAGGTCGGCCAGGAATCCCGTCCGAAGTTGGAATCCACGGTAAACGAGAGCACGCGGCCGTCGCCTTGCTGGGCCTGACCCGCGATCCCGATGGTCTTCACAATACCCTCGAGGTTCTTGATGCTGTCGTTGTTCAGCAGCGACAGTGGGTTGTCCGCTGCACGCCCGGGCTTGTCCCCCTTGGCTGCGCCTGCCTGGGCCTCTCTGGGGACTTGGGCCA
>JACQDI010000246.1 GCA_016201195.1 Acidobacteriota bacterium
GCCAAGGGTGCGGTCGGGCCAGCGCCGGAGCGCTCGCAGCACCTGATCGTTTTCCTGGCGAAGCTGTTGCGGGGAAGGATCCTCGAGAAGCGGGTAGCCCAGGGAGAGCATGAGCCGGTCGATACCCAGGCGGTCCATGAACTTGACCAGTTGGGTCATGCGCTCTTCGGGGGTGTTTCCCGGCGCGGAGGTCAGATGCGAATGCACGTCCCAGATCACGGAGGACTTGGCCGGGGGGGCCTGAGCAAGGGCTAACGATCCGCCGAAGTATGTGAGAAATGTTCTCCGGTTGAACATAAGAGGGCGGTTTTCCGAAGAAGAGTTACCTCAGTCCTTCGACCAGGTAGAGGTCGGAGAGATAGCGCATGTAGGTGTAGAGGAAAGTCTTCTCGTCCCGGCTGACCTGGGGCCAGTTAACTGCTCCGAAGCTGCCTGCCGGATCCCGGAGCGCGAGCTCGCGCAGCACTTGTTTTCGTCCGCTCGCGAGATCCACACGGTAGATTCGGGTGGGGCGCTCTGCAACCCGATACACGAAAAGTGCGCGTCCGTCGTCGCTCCACCGGATCGTCCAATCTCCTGCCTCGAGGCCTGGGGCGGGGCGAGGCTCGGCGCCGTCGATGGGGCAAAGCCACCGTTTCTGGTCGGCATCCGCCCCCGCCGTGAGGCGCCCGTCGGGCGAAATGGTGTGCTTTCCGGGAAGAGAGAATCCTTCCCGAGTGACACGGCGGGGCTTGCCTCCGCTCACCTCCTGGGCATAAAGCCGCGTGTGATGACCCGGTTCGCTGGCGGAAAAAAGGATGCGTTTTCCATCCGGGAACCAGGTCGCCGCATCGTAAGACTCAATCGTCTCGCGAGGTAAGGTTCGCGGCTCGCCCGCGCCGGTCGGAAGCAGGACCAACTGCTGCGGCGAGGTCAGCAGGATCGACAGCACCCACTTGCCGTCGGGAGAGATCTCTTGGGCGGAGCCTTCGCCGATCTTGACCGCCGGGGAACCGTCGGTTTTGCGGACATAGACCGCATAGGCTGCTCCGCCGCCCACGCCCTCCTCGTTGATCAGCGCTGTCCTCCCGTCGGCCGAAAGGTCCATACCAAAGGAGTTGTCCAGCCAGGAAAGATCGCGTTCTTTGGAATCCGGGAGGAACAAACCAGCGACGCTGGACCGGATGCTGTCATGGGTCACCAGGACGCGGCCGTCACGAAAGATATCCTGCAGCGTCAGGCGACCGGGAATGCGGGCGACGATCCGGATCTTAGGGACGCCGCGCGCGGTCACGGCGCGCAGCTCCATGTTGATTCCCGCCTCCGCGCCGGTGTGCCAGATCTCGTCGCCGGAGGGGTGCCAGGCCAAACCCTGGGCTCCACCAGAATATCTGGGTGTCAACGCGCGCTTGCTGCCGGCCAGATCGACGACCGCCACCGGGCCGATATCGTCCCCGCGGACCGGGTGGTCGATAAATGCAATCAAGTCTCCTTTTGGGGAGAAGCGCGGGTGGCTGATCCAGCCGGCGGTCTCATAGAGAATCTTGCCGGCTGGAAACTCCAGGCGGTTCCGGGAATCGACATCCCGAATGAGGGCAAGACGGCCGTCCGGGGACCACGCGGCGTCCTGAACCTTTTCCAGGACTTCACGGGGGGCGCCACCGGCGAGCGGCGCCCGAGCCAGAGTGCCTTGTGTCATCCAGCCGATGGTGGGGATGCGCCCGAGCGCAATAGCCATTTCGCCGGAAGAAGATATGGACAGAAGGTCGGCGTCCGGCAGACCGAGGTGTCGCGACTCGGGGCTCTCCGGGCGCGCAGCGAACAATTGGGTCGATTTGCCGTCCCACGCGGCGCCGTAGATGATGGTCTGGCCGTCGGGGGCGAAGCGCGCGGAAAAGATGCTACCGCGGCGGAACGTGAGCTGGCGGAAAACGGCGGGCTGGGTTTTGGCGCCGCCGGCGATTCGGTAGCCGAGCCAAAGCGCCAGGGCCGGGAGCGTCACTAGGGCGGCGGCAAGCAGGACCGACCGTCGCCGCGCGAGTAAGCCAGGTCGGGCGAGCGGGGCGACGACACCGCTTGGCGCCGAAGTTCCGGAAACGGCTTCCAGGTGGAAGGCCAGGTCCCGGGCGGATTGAAAGCGCTCTTGCGGGCTTTTCTCTAGACAATGCCGGACGATGCGGTCGAGGCCGGGGTCAGCGAGCAGGGGCGGATCCTGTGTAAGGATGGCGCTCATGGAATCGGCCGCCGTTTCGCCCTGGAAGGCGCGCCGGCCCGCGAGCAGCTCGTACAGGATCGCCCCGAAGCTGAAGATGTCGGCGCGATGGTCGGCAGGGCGGCCGCGGACCTGTTCCGGCGACATGTAGCCCATGGTGCCGAGCACAGCGCCCGGCTCGGTAGCAGCGGCGACTGTGGGGGCGCTGGTCGCCGCGTCGGATGCGGCATCAGCCTGGACCAGCTTGGCGAGGCCGAAGTCGAGGATCTTCACGCGACCGTCAGTGATAACGAACAGGTTCTCCGGCTTCAGGTCGCGGTGGACGATGCCCTTTTCGTGGGCAGCGGCCAAGCCCCGGGCGACTTGCTGGCCGTAGTCGATCGCCTTGCGCTGGGGAAGGCCGGCGCCGCCCAGGCGCTCGCGGAGCGTTTCGCCTTCGAGCAGCTCGGAGACGATGTACGGTACGCCCTCGTGTGTGCCGACATCGTAAATGATCAGAATGTTCGGATGGTTTAGTGCGCCGGCGGCGCGGACCTCCTGCTCGAAGCGCCGGAGGCGGTCGGGGTCGGAGGCGAAGGCGGCGGGGAGGACTTTAATGGCCACCTCGCGGCCGATGCGTGGGTCGCGCGCGCGATAGACCTCGCCCATGCCGCCGGCGCCGAGAGGGCCGGTGACTTCGTAGGGGCCGAGGTGGGCGCCGGGAAAGAGGGGCATGAGCTCGGTGCAATTAGAACAGGTACCGCAGCGCGAACTGAATCTGCCGCGGCGGCCGCACGGCGTTGATACGGCCGTAGCTGACGCTCCGCAGATTCTTATCCGACGCCAGGAACTGAGTGTGGTTGAACGCGTTCAGGAGGTCCGCCCGGAACTCCAGCGCGTGCGCTTCGAAGAACGGCATGCGGATCCGCTTGGCGGTCGCGATGTTCCAGTTGTGGATGCCGGGGTCCGTGATCACCCCGAAATTCGCGTTGCCCCACGTCCCGAACGCCGGATCCGCAAAGCATCCGGTATTGAACCACTTCAGCCGCGTCTGGATGCCCGGACCCTGGTTGGCATCGCAGGTCCGGTTCGGCAGGAACGTGCTCGAGGCGCCGGAGTACCCGGTCCCGCTCAGGTCCTGCGTCGTCGGGAAGTGCGGACTGCCTGTCGCCGCCGTGAACGTCCCGCTGAGCACCCAGTCGTTCAGCACCGGACCGAGCGCCCTGTGCCCGGTCACCTTCGGCGTTTGGTAGCTGATCGCCGTGATGAACCAGAACTTCGGCGTGATGTTTGACGGGCCCGCCCAGATGTACGGATACCGGAAGTTGATGTTGCCGTGATCCGAGTTGTTGATGTTCGACGTGGCAATGTTCTTGGCCCAAGTGAAGTTGCTCTGCAAGGTGAGCCCATGCCACTGGTTGTTCTTGATGCTGAAGGTGCCCGCGTGGTACTTCGCCCAGCCCAGCGGCGCCCAGGTGCCGAGCACGCCCCACTGCGGATACGGGCGCCGCTGCTGCAGCGGGACGTTGGCGATGGCGCCCTGCGGCAGGTCCGCCGCATTCTGGTCGATGAACTGGAACTGGTGGATGGTGTGCGACCCCACATAATCCGCTTCGGCCACCCACGCCGCCCCGAGCCGCCGCTGCACGCTGAACGACCACTGGTACACGGCCGGAATCGGATAATACGGCTGCGCGAACCGGAAACTCGACGGCGGGTTCGTGTTCGGCTGCGGCGCAACGCCCAGCAACCCGCCCGGATATTCGTTGCTCACCAGCCGCGCCGGCAGCGGCTGCGACGTGTCGTTCACCACCTCGTACCGCAGGCTGAACGGCGCCGCGCCGGACTGAACATCGTTGAACTGGTTCATATTGATGTTGCCGTCGAAGTAGATGCCCGCTCCGCTGCGAATCACCGTCGACGGTGTCAGCGCATAGGTGATGCCCAACCGCGGCGCGAAATTCTTCGTTCCGATCTGGTACGCCTCCCGCGGCACACCCGGCGTGAGCGGTGCGCAGGCGCCGAAGCACTTGTTCCGGTCCAGGAAGTCGTTGGGATTCTGCAATGCGAACGCGGGCTGGCCCGTGCCGTAGTTGAAGCTCAGCGTCGCGTTTCTGGGAACCGCCCAGGGGCTCCAGTATTCGTACCGCAGACCATAGTTCAACGTCAGCTTGTTGGTCACGCGCCACGAATCCTGCGCGTAGAACCCAAGATACTGCTGGTGCCCCACGTAGGGAATCTGCCGGACGATCAGCAGCGTGCTCGAATAGGCGCCCAGCAGGTAATCCGCAAACTCCAATCCTCCCTGCGGAACCCCTGCCGCCGCCCGCGCCTGCTCACAGCGCGTGTTGCCCGGGGGGCAGGCCTGTGTGAACAGTTTGCCGAACGAGAACTGGCCCTTGTCGCCCGACGGGTTGTAGTAGATGAACCGCTTGTTGATCGCGTCCACGCCGAACTTCAGATTGTGCCGCCCCTTCACCCAGCCGAAGTCGTCCTTCAACTGGACGTTGTTCGAGTACGCGTTGAAGATGTAATTGGTGCCGACGCCCAGGTTGAAGCCGGCCACCGACCACTGCACAGCTCCCGTGTAATTCGACGTGTTGGGCAGCCCAATCGCAGCCGCGGAGTCCGGCAAGTCGAGCGGACGCGTGAACTGCCAATTCGGGCGCGTATACGAAATCCCGAGGTCGTTCACCTTCGACGCACTCAGCACCTGCGTCCAGTGCACCACCGCGTTCGTCGACGCCGAGTTGTTTCCCGTGCCCTGTAGCGGCTGCAATCCGCCCTGCAACGAATCCTGCTTGTTGTAGGTGAACCGCGCGAAGATCGTCGAGTTCGAGCTGCGCAGCCAGTCCCCGCGCCCGGTCACCTGGTTCTGCCCGATTGTCGTGCGAACCGCATTCGTGTACTGCGCAATCCCGTTCACCACTGTGTTCGGCGTCAGAACATACTTGTCCAGATACGCCTTGGTCACCGGGTCAATGCAGGTTGGCCGCGGCGCGCACACGCTGGTCTGCCCCAGCGGAATCCGGTTGCCGGGGAACGGCCGCCGCAATCCCGTCTGCGAGTCCACATCGTACGGGTTGTAGATCACGGGAGTCGGCAGGAACGTCCCGCCGGGCCCTGGCGGCTGATACTGCGAGAAGTCGCCGCGCCGCAGATTTTCGTCCGGCACCGTGGCAAACTGCTGCTCGCGCTGCACGACGCGGAACCCTTCGTAGTTGCCGAAAAACAGCACCTTGTTCCTGATCACCGGACCGCCGATCGCGCCGCCGAACTGATTCTGCGTGTAGGGCTGGAGCTTCCGCCCGGCTTCGTTGTTCAGATAGGAGTTCGCATCCAGGTGGTTGTTCCGGAAATACTCGAACAGTTCGCCGTGGTAAGCGTTCGATCCGCTCTTGGTGAGGAAATTGACCGCCGCCACGCCGTTTCCGAACTCGGCGCTCATGTTCGCCGCTTCCACGCGAACCTCATTCACGCTGGCCCGAGACTGCAACTGCGTCGCCTGCCCGTACACCGGAATCTGCACGTTCGACCCGTCCACCGAAATGTTGCTGCCCGAGTCGCGATTGCCGGCAATGAACGCGCCCGACGCCTGGAACGTGTTCCCCGCGTCCACAAAATTCAGCGACCGCGCGGCGAACGACAGGTTCTGCCCCGCGTTCTGGGGCACCACGCCCGGCGTCAGTTGCAGCAAGTCAAAGACGTTGCCGCGCCCGAGCGGAATGTTCTGCACCAGTTCCGGGGTGACGCTGCCCGTCACCTCTGCCGCCGCGGTGTTGATCAGCTCCGCGCCCGCCGCCGAAACCGTCACCTGCTCGGAGGTCGATCCCAGTTCCAGCTTGATGTCGACGTGCGCCGGTTGCGCCGTCTCCACCACGCGGTCCGCGATGGTGGTGGTCTTGAATCCTGGCGCCGAGACGACGATCGTGTACCGCCCGGCCTGCAGCGACTGGAACGAGTAGACACCCTGGGCGTTCGTTGTGGTCTCGCGCACCGCGCCCGTGTTCTGGTTGGCGAGCTTCACGCTGGCGCCCGGAAACACCGCGCCCGACTGGTCGGCCACCGTTCCTGTAATCGAAGTTGTCGTCTCTACCTGAGCGAAAGCCGCTATCAGGCAAACCCAGAATGCGACTAGTCTTTTCATCTATCGCCTCCCCTGCGAGCGCGGGCGTTGCTCGGCCCAGCGCTGTGGCAACTAATGGGGGCGATCATACCGCACGCATACACTTCGCGTCAATTATGGATAGAGTCCATCCGCCGGGTTGGCCGTGGCGCCCTGACTGCTTCAGCCTCGCCGCTTCCTCAAAAAATATACTTCAAGCCGAACTGCATCTCGCGGTTGCCGGTGATCGTAGAGAGAATGCGGCCGAAGGTGGGGTTGCCAAAGTTGCGGTCCGGGGCGCTGAACTGGGGGGTGTTGGTGAAGTTGAACGACTCCCAGCGGAACTGCACGCGGTGGCCTTCCCTCACGCGGAAATCCTTGAACAGGGCGAAGGTCCAGTTCTTCTGGGCCGGGGCATCGAACAGGCCGACGCCGGAGTCGCCGTAGCCGAGAGGACCGATGAAAACGCCTTCGCCGGGGCAGCCGTCGCACTTGGAGCGGATAAAGGCCGAGGTGTCGAACCAGCGGGCGATGGACCGACCGTCCATGACGCGCACGACCTTGGCGCCCGGCGCCAGGTGCGGCCTGGCCGCCGAGCGGGCCCCGGTGTTGTGGGAGTCGCCGGTCTGGGCCACCGTCACTGGAAGCCCGGATTGCAGCACAAAGGTTCCGGTGATCGACCAGCCGCCCAGAAGCCGCCCTACGCCCTTCTGGTCCCGCATCCAGGGAAACTCATAGAGTTCGTTGACGACCAGGCGGTGCCGCTGGTCGATGTTGCTGCGCCCGTAGTCGGACTGGGTGTTGCGAGGGTCTTGCGTCTGGTTGGTATTGAAGCCGGCGCCCTCGTTAGCGCCATAACCCACGGCGATCGCTTTCTGGAAGTTGTAGGTGGTCGAAAGGATCAGGCGGCCGTAGCGCTTTTCGGCGCGAGCTTGCAGGGCGTGGTAAAACGCGTTCTGGCTGGTGTCGAGCTGCCGGATGATCCCCAGCGGGATCTGGACGTTGGGGTTGCGCGAGTCGGTGTAGAACGGGTACGGCCGGCGGTTCTGGATGTTGCCCAACCCGGGGTCGGGGTTGTTGAAGTTGGCGATGGTGATGTCGATGTTGGAAGCCTTGCTGCCCACGTAGGCGATGCCGGTGACGAAGCCGTGGCCGAGGCTCTTCTCGATCTCGGTGGTCCACTGCCAGATGTCGTTGTTGAGGTAGAGCGGGCGATTGCGGTTGCTGGCCTGGAGGTTGCCAAGCATGAGCGTGTCGTCGGGCGAGGAGCCGGGATTGGGGTTGCTGCTGAGCGGGCCGGCCGCCACCGGGTTGGTCCGATCGTTTTCCAGGTTCTTGGATCCCGAGTATGGCGGGTGCAGGTTCAGGATGCTGAAGTTGTTGATCTGCTGCGCGTTGTAGAACTGGCCGGCGCCCATGCGCAGCACCCAGGTGTCGGAGTAGCGATAGGCGATGCCGAGGCGGGGCATGATCTGGAGCTTGTTAATGTCCCACAGCTTGGCGGTGACATCGGGGTTGGGCACCATTTGCGGCACAAAGCGGCCGCCGATGACGCGCCCCTCGCCCTCGGCGAATGAGACGTTGCGGAAACGGCCCTTGGCATCGGTGACCACGCCGAACAGGTCATAACGGACGCCGTAGTTAATCGTAAGCCGGGGAGTGACCTTCCAGTCGTCGAGCCAGTAGAAGCCGAACTTGTTCTGGCGCGCGAACAGAGGCGCGACGCCCTCGGAGGTGTTGCCGGTGGTGGGAAAGCCGAGCATGAACGCCGCAAAAGCGTCCGGGATGCCGACGATGTCCCGGCTATAGCCCAGCTGGCCGCGAGGCCAGTTGGCCGCCGCGCGGTCCACGAAGTTGAAGCGGTAGACGCCGCCGAACTTGAAATTGTGCGTGCCGCGGCTCCAGGTCACGTTGTCGGCGTACTCCCAGATGTGATGTTCGTTGATCCAGCCATTGGTGGACGGGATGGGGATGCCGGCAAAACCGGTAATGGTGATGTTGGGCAGTCCGGCTTCGAACGGCAGGTAGGTGCGGTTGTTGTCGCCCACCACGCGGAAGTCCAGGCCCACGCTGGTCTGCTGGAAGTTGGTGTTGGTGTGCATCCCCACTGTGATGTCGTTGGTGCGGTTGTAGCCGAAGCGAAAATCGTTGACCATCGTCGCCGACAGGATACGCGAATAACCGATGGCGAGGTTCTGCGAGCGATTCAGAACGTCCTGGAAGTTGACCCCTAGCAGGGGTTTGTTGCCGAACTTGGAGTCCTGGATGATGTAGCGGCCAAAGATCCGGTCGGAGTCGCTGAACTTGTGGTCGATGCGGCCCAGATACTGATCGGCGTCGATGAGGGTATCGTTGGTGCCTCCGAGGTTGATGGCGTCGCCCGGCCGGTCCTGGTTGGGGGGCGAGATGTAACCGCCGTCGGCGAACGGGCTGCCTTCCTTGTTGGTGAGCAGGCCGGTGGCGACGCGGTTGATCATGCTGGCGGGGATCATGTTGTTAGGGAAGGGCGTTGTGCTGCCCGGGGCCCGAATGGCGCGTGTGACAGCGGGATTGGCATCGGTGCGGTACCAGCGATTGCCGGGGATGAGCAGCTCGGAGAAATCGCCGCGGCGCATGGCCAGCGTGGGAACCGTCGACAGCGACGGCGTGGCCCGGCGCTCGCGGCGGTACTCCACCGCTCCCATCCAGAAGGTGCGGTCCTTGATAAGCGGGCCGGAGGCCACGCCGCCGTACTCGTTGCGGCGCAGCTTGTTCTTTTTCTGGGTGGCCGGCAAAAAGAACCCGCGGGCATCCAGCGCGTTGTTGCGGATGAACTCGTAGGCCGTGCCGTGGAGCGTGTTGGTCCCCGACTTGATGGCCACGCTGATCTGCGCGCCGGAGTTCATGCCAAACTCGGCCGAATAGACGGCGCTCTGGATCTTGAATTCCTCGATGGCCTCGATGGAGGGCGTGAACGTCATGGTGTTCACGCGGGGCTCAGTGGCAATGACGCCGTCCAGGGTGATGTGCTGGTTGATGTCGCGCTGGCCGTTCGCCGAGATGGCGATGACCTGGCCGGGGATGGGTCCCCCGCCGGCGCCGTCCAGACCCATGCGGGAGTAGCCGAAGGTGACTCCCGGCGCCAGCAGGGCCAGTTGCGCGAAGTTGCGGCCGTTGAGCGCCAGGTCCACGATGCGGCGGCTCTCCACCACCGCGCCCAGGGTGGCATCCTCGGTGCGGAGCAGCGGCGTTTGGCCGGTCACTTCCACGGTCTCCACCTGCTGGCCGACCTGCAACTGGAAGTCGATGCGCAGCTTCTGCTGCAGTTCCAGGATGATGCCGCGCCGGACCTCGGTCTTGAAGCCCGCTGCCGCGCAGGTGACCTCGTACTCGCCGATCTCGAGCAACGGGAAGACGTAGTTGCCCGTCTCGTTGGACTGCGTGGTGCGCACGTCGCCGGTGGCCACGCGCTTGGCGCTGATGATCGCGCCGGGGACCACCGAGCCCGTCGGGTCGGTGACCAGACCCAGGATCTGCGTGGAGACCGTCTGCGCCACCAGGGCCCCCGACAGGCTGATCGCCAGCACGAGAACAAGCCAAACACCCAATCGGTTCCGCATCGTTTACCCCCCGTCAGCAAAGTTGCGACATGAACTGACCCAAGCATATGCAAAGCTGGAGGCCCTGTCAAGAGCCGCTGTCCGCCGGGGGCTTGCCGGGCGCCGCCCGGCCCTACGTGAC
>JACQDI010000183.1 GCA_016201195.1 Acidobacteriota bacterium
AGCAAGTAGGTGATGGGCGGGGCGATCACTACGCCGCCGGTTTGAAACTTCAACAGCACCTTGCCGGTACGGGCATCGAGGGCAAAGAAATACCCCTCGCGGTCCCCGGCAAACACCAAGCCGCCACCGGTGGTCAGCAGGCCGCTCGTCGGCGGCGTCACCGTGTCGAAGCGCCACTTGGTGTCGCCGGTGTTCGGGTCGACCCCGACGACCGCCCCCGTGGTCGGCTCGTTCGGGATCGGCCCGCCAGTCGAGCCGGTATAGAGCTGCCCTTCCCGGAACTCTTGTTCCGTCTTGTAGTAGATCTGGCAGCCCTCCGTGGTCGTGAAATAGTAGAGGCTGGTCTGCGGGCTGTAGGCCGCCGCCTGCCAGTTGTGGCCGCCGCCGACCGAGGGACAGGCGCGCGTGCCTTCCTCGGTGGGATCCTGCCCGGCGATCAAACTCGGGCGACCATCGGGCCGGATGCTGTCCGCCCAGGTCACTTTGGTGTAGGGCTTGGCGTAGAGCATCTGCCCGGTGGCGCGGTCGAGCGCGTACAGAAAGCCGTTGCGGTTCGCCTGTACCACCGCCTTGATGGGTCTTCCCTTGATGTTCAGGTCGATGAGGGTCGGGTCGGAGATGGCGTCCCAGTCGTGGACGTCGTGCGGGGTCATCTGGAAGTACCACTTGAGCTTTCCGGTGTCGGCGTCGAGGGCGACCACGCTGCACGTGTAGAGGTTGTCGCCGGGGCGCACGTCGCCGTTCCAGTCCGGCCCGGGATTGCCCGTGCCCCAATAGGTGAGGTTCAGCTCGGGATCGTAGGTGCCGGTGATCCAGGTCGAGCCGCCGCCGCGCTGCCAGGAATCGCCGCCCCAGGAGTCGCCGCCCGGCTCACCCTTGGCGGGGACGGTCCAGAAGCGCCAGGCGCGCTTGCCGGTGTCGGCATTGTAGGCGTCGATGAAGCCGCGCACGCCGTATTCGGCCCCGGCAACGCCTACCAGAACGAGATTCTTGACCACCAGCGGGGCCACCGTGGCGCTATAGCCCTTCTTGATGTCATCGATCTCGCTCTCCCACAGCACGACGCCGGTCTTCGCGTCGAGAGCGAGCAGCTTCGATTCCAGGTTCACCTTGAACAGCTTCTGGCCCATGGCGGCGAAGCCGCGGTTCACCTGGCCGCAGCAGATGCTCACTCCTGGAGGCAGCGCCTTGTAGTAATGCCAGACCTGCCGGCCGGTCAGCAGGTCGAGGCCGTAGGCGTGGTTGGTCGGCCCGGTCACGAACATCATCCGGTCGTAGACCAGAGGCGTGGTTTCAAACTTCCCCGCCACGCCGGTTTGGAACATCCACTGCGGCGACAGTCGCGCCACGTTGGTGGTGTTGATCTGCCGGAGGTCGCTGTAGCGCCAGCCGGCGTGGTTCTTCCCATAAGTCAACCAGGTCTTGGGATCCTTGTGGTCCGCCTCGGCGGCGCCCAGCGCGGCGACCGCCAGCAGCAGTGTGGCCCAGCGTTTCATCGTTTCCCCTCCCCTCGCAGGCTCACCAGGTAGGCTAACAGATCGTCCAGCTCCGCGTCGCTGAAGGTGCCTCGGTAGGCGGGCATCAGCGATTTGAACTCCCGCTTCACCGACGTTACATCGCTTCTGAGAAATGAGTAGAAGTTGTCCGAAGTGTCCATCAATTGCGCCGAGAAGTTGTCGTAGCCGCGTTGGGCGCCGACGATCTTCTTGCCGTCCTTGGTCACCACGGTCACCGTAGGGTACCCGCTGGTGATGTCAGCGCCGGGGTCCAGGAGCGATTCCTTGAGATAGGCCAAGCTGCGGAGCCGCCCGACCACGGTGAGGTCCGGCCCCATGCGGCCGCCCTTATCCCGGATTCGGTGGCACTGGCTGCACTGGCCTTTTCCCCAAAACAACTTTTCGCCGGACTCCCGGTTTCCCCTCAAAGTGGCGGTTTCGCGCCGGGCCAGCGAACGGATGTAGGAAACCAGCCGCCAGATGTCGTCGGCATCGAGGCGCGCGCCGAAGTCGGGCATCTCAGTGCCGCCAGCGCCGTTGAAGATCACGTTGAACAGATCACTGTCGCTGTCACCGTGGGAGTAGGTTCCCAATGTCAGGTCCGGGCCCTTGCCGCCCTCGGCGCGGATCCCGTGGCACGGCGCGCAAGAGCCGCGGAACATCATGCGGCCGGTTTCGGCGGCGTTGCGGTCGCCGGCGAACGGATTCGTCTTCGGCGCCTGCGCCCAGCACAGCCCGACCGCAGCCGCCAACAGTACCCAGGGTATTCTCATAGGACAACTATTGTCGCGCAAAGACGCCGGGCTCGTAAAGAAAAAAGGTTGTCCTTCACCACCAGTTCTTTCAGAAGCGATACTTGAGGCCGAACTGGATGATGCGTGCGTCATTGGTCGCGCCCTCGGTCTGGCTGCTGGTCGTGATCCGGCCGAAGCTGTTGGGTTGCTGGATGTTCAGGCCGGGGGAGCCCAGGTTCACGTGATTGAAGAAGTTAAAAAACTCGGCCCGGAACTGGAGCGTGTGCGCCTCAAACAAACGGAAATTCTTGGTGACCGAGAAATCGACCTGGCTCAGGCCGGGAAGGTAAATGGGCTGGCGTGACGCAGTCCCGAAACTGCCGAGTGGCGTGGACGTAAACGCAGGGGTATTGAACCAGCGGTCGCGTGATCGCTCACTGCGGGAAAGGTTCGCTTTTTGACCCGCGACGACGCTGGGGCGCGAGCTGACGCCGGTGCCGGTGGTATCCCCAACGGTCTGCAGGGTCGCGGAAAAGCCGGTCTGCTCGGTGATGATCGTCCCGAGTTGCCAGCCGCCCAGCAAGGTTCGGACGGCCGCGCGGGGGGCATGTGCGAACAGAGGTACGTCGTAAATGGCGGCCATGGAGAGCCGGTGGCGAATATCGAAGACGGATGGCGACCGGTCGGCGCGCATGTTGAAGTAGTCCTGAATGGCGCCGAGGTAGGTTCCGCCTCCCACCGTGCTGATGTCGGCATTGCTGAGGCTTTTGGACCAGGTGTAAGCGCCCAGCAAAGACAGGCCGCGCCCTACGCGTCGCTCTACCTTGAGCTGCATGGCGTGGTAGATGGAGTCCCCGATCGACTTCGTGACGCTCACGTTGGCATATCCAGCGAGCGGGCGGCGGTCGCCCAATGCGGGCACACCGGGACCGGGCGTTACCACCCGAATCGGGCGGTTTCCATCGAAGGACAGAGTCAGGTTCGTACCCTTCGATCCTACGTAGCCCAGGTCCACATACACGTCTCGGGGCAGCTTCTTCTGCACGGTCAGATTCCACTGCTGGGCGTAGGTGTCGCGGAGATTGGGATCGACCACGCCGGCGCTGAAGGAAGTAGCCAACTGCCCGGCGCCTCCAAAAGCCTGGTCGACCTGCAAGGGCTTATCGAAAGTCCCTGTGAACTGGAAACTCTTGACGATCGGGGGATTTCGCGTCAGCGCCCCATAGGAATTCGTGATCTCGGGAGTGAAATACATGCCGTAGCCGCCCCGAAGCACGAAATCGCGTAGTTGTGGCACGTTGTAGGCGAATCCGAAGCGGGGACCAAAGTTGTTGCGGTCAGGAAAAACCAGGGAGGCGGGCCGGTCGGCGGTGTCCGCTATATCCGTAAGGCCGTGAAACGTCTGGCGCGACGGAACGAAGCCCGGTATGACGCCATTGAGATCGAAATTGGTGGCGGGTCCCCGCTGGACCGGAGGCGAGAAGTATTCATACCGCACGCCGAAGTTGAGCGTCAGGTTCGGCCGAACTTTCCAGTCATCGGCGAAGTAGTAGGCGTGGACCCATTGGTTCTGGCGGCGTGAGAACAAATCCGTCGCAATTTCCGCGCGCGTGGCCAGTCCCAGCAGGAAGGCCGCAAAGCCCTGCTCGCGCACAGGAGCAACGCCTCCGGAAACAGTACGGCCGTCGAAGGTGAACACGCCGCGCGGATTCGGCGACTGGTCGAACGTCCAGTTCCGCCGCGCCACGAGACCGCCCACTTTGATGGATTGGTTTCCCCGCCTGATGGATAAGTTGTCGCCGCCCTGCCAGAGCTGGTTCAGGCGGTCGCGCGGTCCGTTGGTCCGGACCGTGGGAAGCTCGTACCCCGCGCCACTAAATGTAGGCGGGCCGTAATTTTGGGGCAGCTTGGAAACGCCGGGAATCCCGATGATGTTGCCGATGTCCAGTTCAGGACGATTCGTTGTGCCAAAATACTCGTGCTCGAAGAACCGGTCCCAGCCGAGCCGTATTTCATTTACCACGGTTGCGGAGAAGATGTGCGTATCGGTCAGGGTAGTGTGCTGGGTGCGGGTGGCGTTGCCCCGCGTATCAAAGCCGAAGATCGGGACCGAATTATCCACCTGGCTGTTGAAGGTGTAGCTGCCGTAAATGCTGTTGCGCGCATTGAACCTGTGATCCACGCGGCTCGTGTACTGGTCCTGATTGATCGGCGCGGAAGCCCGCGGGCCGCGGAAATTGATGGACGGCTCGTTAGCGTTTGGCGGCGGGACGAAGTCCATAAACTTGCGAGCGTAGTTGCGGATCCGCTCGGCCGGGATCCGGTTGTTCGGGAAGGGTTGTCCCGTTTGCGGATCGACAATCCGGATGGGAGATCCGGAAAAATCGCCGCTGCGATAGGGAAGGGGCGGCAGGAAACCGGTCCCGCCGAAAGACCCCGACATCTGGCGCCCCGATTCCCAGTTGAAGAAGAAAAAGGTCGTGTCGCGGCCGCTGTAGACTTTCGGCAGCACAACCGGCCCGCCGAGATTGGCGCCGAACTGGTTGCGATTCAGCCGTGGTGGTTTGGCGTCGGGCGAAAACGGCTGAAACGGAGCCAGGGCGGCGAAGGCATCGTTGCGGTTGAACTCCCAGGCTCCACCGTGCAGCTTGCTCGTGCCGCTCTTGGTAGTGAGATTGAGCTGGCCGCCGGGCGCGCCGCCGATGTCGGCCGAGTAAGTGCTGGTTTCGACCTTGAACTCCTGGACCGCGTCGATGGAGGGCGAGAAGCTGAAATTGTAGCTGTCCAGGTCCATTGCTTCGATGCCGTCATAGTAGAACCGGTTCTGCGTATCGCGAAAGCCGTTGGCCGACATGGCGACCGCCTGCCCCACGGCTCCCCTGTTCCGCCTCACCGTGATGCTTCCTGGAGTGCCCGGGTTCACTCCCGGTGTGAGCAGCGCCAGTTGAACAAAGGAACGCCCGTTCAAAGGCAGTTCTAAGACTTTCTGGCTGTCGATCACCGTGCCCACCGTGGCGCCTTCGGTTTGCAGCCCGATCGTGCTGGCCACTACCGAGACAGTTTCGGTGACGTCTCCGACCTGCAATTGGACGTCGATGCGGGCCACCTGGTCCACATTCAGAGTGAACTCGCTGACCTCTGCGTTGCGGAACCCCGTGAATTGCACAGCCAGCTTATAGGAACCCACCGGGAGGAACGGGAACTCATAATTGCCGGCCTCGTCCGAAGAGGTCGTCCTGGCTTGGTTCGTCTGGACGCTTCGGATGGTGACGGTGGCGCCTCGAACGGATGCCCCGGTTGAATCGGTGATCGCACCCACTACTTTCGCCGTGATCGCCTGAGCAGAAAGGTTCGCCGGCAGGAGGCACGCCAGCACCAGCCACACAAACGCAGCCCCTCTGACCTGCATGATGACCCCCTTACGGCTATGGACTGTATAACGCGGGGGGAAAGAAAGTCAACCCGAGGGGTGCACGACATAAAAGTGGCAGATGGCATAAACCCAAGCTGAGCCGCGACCGGAGGGAGCGGTTTCCAGTCAAGGGGACGCGATAAATTCAGTCTGTAACCGCTCCCTGCGGTCGCGGCTCAGCTTGGCGTGCCACTTTTATGTCGCGCACCC
>JACQDI010000184.1 GCA_016201195.1 Acidobacteriota bacterium
CCCCTTCCAGACCTGCAAGAACGGATTCGAACAACTGGCCGTCACCTCCAGGTCCTCGAATTCCAGCCACGAATTGGCCGGCAGCGCGATATCGGCGTACTCGATGGAGGCGTTCATTTGAATGTCGATGGACACGATCATCTCCACTTTGGGATTGACATTCTTGATGACGCCATAGGCCCACTTGGCGTTGTTGATCAGGTTTACGTTGCTGAAGATGATCGCTTTGGTGGGGGTGGGCATGTGGGTCTGGCCGGTGAAATTCTTGCGCCCGTACTTGGGTGTGTTCACCACCAGCGCCAGGTCGCCGTGGTCCCAGTAGGCCTGCTCCTCGTCCTTGGTGTAGGCGTGCGCCACGACATTCTTGCCGGGGGCGTTGGGGTCCAGGTTCGGTTCGAAGGGATCTTCGGCTACCCAACCCTTGAACCCCGGTCCGGTGGCGGCCGATCCCTGGAACAGGGCCGCCTTATAGTTCCCGGCCCAGGTGTGCGAGCCGGAGCCCGGTATCCCGATGTTCCCCGTCAGCATGAGCGGCAGGTAAGAAGCGCGGTTCATTTCCGTCGCGTGGAACCAGTGGTTGATGCCTTCGCCCTGGTGGATGGCTACCGGCTTCAGCGTGGCGATATCCTGCGCCAGTTGCTCGATATGCTGGCGCGGGCATTTGGTGATGTCGCAGACGGTGTCCAGATCGTAGTCTTTCAGGTGCGTCTGGTAGAGAGTCCACAGCGTGGACACGCGCACGCTCTTGCCATCCGCCAGTTTGACGTCCCAACTCCCCTCCAGGGCCGGCCGGTACGGCGAATTCTTGCCGATCTGATCCCGGGTGAGGGGCTGGGGCGCGTTGCTCTCGGCATCCCAGACCACGTAGTCGCCCAGCTTCTGGTGTTGCTCCGCGGTCAGCCCCTGAATCTTCGTCGAAGGGCCGTCCGGGGAGAGCGAGCTCTTGTAGTTCGGAAAGATTTCGTGCGCGCGCAGCCGCCGCAGGTTGTCGGTGCGAACCAGCAGCGGAAAATCCGTGAACCTCTTGACGAAGTCCTCGTTATACGCCTTGCGATCCATCAGGAGCTTGGTGATGCCCAACCACAAGGCCGCGTCCGTGGCCGGGCGGATGGGAATCCAGTAATCGGCCTTGGTCGAAGGCGGCCCGTACTCCGGCGCGATCACCACCACCTTGCCGCCGCGCTCCATGCACTCGATGAACCAGTGGGAATCGGTGAGCTTGTTCTCCACCAGGTTCTTGCCATCCATGATGATGAGCTTGGAATTGCGCAGGTCGTTGAAGTCGCAGTCGGAAGCCTGCACGCCGTGAACCCAGGGGTGGCCGGGGGCCTGGTCGCCGTGCCAGGTGTAGTTGGACCAGTTCCGGCCGGCCAAAGCCTTCTCGTGGCCCACGCCGCGGATCTTGGAATCGAGCAGCGCCAGGGAATTGTTCAGCCGGTACATCCCGTACTTACCGATGACGCCCAGCAGTCCCATGCCGCCCCGCATCTTGATACAGCGCGTGCCGGCGCCGCCCGTGGCCTCTACCATCTCCGGCTGGTACCGCTGCGCCAGCAGGCGCTTCTTGCCTTCCTCGCCGCTATAGCGGGTGGCGATGGCCACCAGCGCCCGGGCGATCTTGTTCAACACCTCTTCCCAGGTGATCTGAATGAACTCGTCCTGGCCGCGGGCGTCGAAAAGGAATTTGGAGGCCAGCTCGGGCGTGAGCTCGGGGAATCCGGCGTTGGCCCAGGCGAGCCAGCCTTTGCGGACGATGGGATGGCGCAACCGATACGGCCCATAGAGCACGCGATGAAAGGTATAGCCCTTGGCGCACTGCCGGGGGTTCCAGTTGGCGGTGGCGTGATTTCCGTACAGGTCGGCGTAGTCCTGCACGTCATAGGTCTCGCCGTTGCGCACCACGATGCCGTTGCGCACGTAGGAGCGAATCCGGCAGGCGTGCGTGTCATTGGGCGAGCAAACCCAGTCAAACGATCTGTCGTAGCGGTACTGGTCGTGGTAGATCTTCTCCCAGTCTCGCGAGACCGCCCGGGAAAGAGGATTCTCCTCGCCGGCGACGGGACGAAGCAAACGGCAACCGATGCCCATTCCGGCCAGGGCGCCGCCCGCGCCTGCGCCCAGCCACTTCAAAACGTCGCGCCGCGATGCCAGGTTGTTTTGAGACATTGCAATCCGCTCCTGTGCCGGTCATTCTTGAATCGCCAGCTCCTGCCAGATGGTGATGGATTTCTTCCCGTCGCGGTCCGCGGCGCTTCCATCCCACACGGCAAAGGCCACCGGGTGCATGGCGCCCGCCCGCAGATCCACGTTGCTGTCCCCGCTCACCTTCAAGGGCCTTCGAAACACCACCCGATAAGAGCCGGTCGCATAGACTCCCGTGGCGGACACGTGCTGGTCCCCCTTCATCGGGTGTGCTTTCAGGGTGCCGAAGCCGGTGGCGCTGAGGTCCTCCGCGGCGCTCTTGCGGGTGGGGTCGGAAACAATGTTCCCGGCGCCCCAGCCGGTTACGAAGGTCGGGTCGGATTCGAGTGTCAAGGCGTGGCGCGTGGGCTGCTCCAGAGGCGAGCGGCGGACATTGGGATAGGAATCGATCCCGATGTTCGGATACACCCTGTCCAGGTCCTGAAAAGCCGGCTCCAGATCCGCCTGCCTCTCGGATTTCCACATCCAGATATTCACTTTGCCGGCGTGGGCGGCTTCCCCCATGCCGAAGAAAGGAGGGTCTTTGGAATCG
>JACQDI010000254.1 GCA_016201195.1 Acidobacteriota bacterium
ATCGTGGATCGCGGGCCCCGGTACCACGGCCCACTTTCCACGATCCATGATCCACCTTCCACGATCCACATTACGCAAGGTTCTTCAGCGCCGCCACCAGGTCCTGGTTATCGCGCTGCTTCGGGATATCATAGACCTGGACGTAACGCACCACGCCCTGCTTGTCGATGATCACAGTGGCGCGGTTGGTGATCCCTATATCGGATAAGTACAATCCAAACTGAGACGCCACGGCTCCCCGGGGCTGGAAGTCGGCCAGCAACGGGTAGCTGATCCCCATCGTTTCCGCAAAGGCTTTGTGAGACCATACGCTGTCCACGCTGATCCCCAGGACCTGTGCGTTGAGCCCCTCAAAGCTCTTCAGGTCGTTGGCGAAGCAGGCGTGCTCCTTGGTGCACACCGGGCTCCAGTCGAGCGGGTAGAAGGCGAGCACCACGTTCTTGCCTCGAAGACCGCTCAGCTTGACTTCCTTCTGGTCCTGGTCCTTGAGCGTGAAATCCGGGGCAGGTTGCCCCACGGCAATCGGCATTGCAGTATTCTCCTGGTGTGAAAAATTACCTAGACCTTCTACGTTACCACAACCTTTTCAATTCTCTCCAAGGCCCAGCAGGCGTGCTCGCGCACCAATTTGTCGCCGCCGGCAGCAAGCTTTTCGAGGGCCTCACGGAACCGCGGGTTCCCGCTGTTGCCCATCGCCACCGCCACGCTGCGGAGGAAACCGGAGTAGCCGGCGCGCCGGACGGGGCTCGACCGGAACATCTCCTCGAACTCCGCCTCGGTGAGGGCGGCCAGCCTCTCGAGCGGCGGCGCCGCCATCCGCGGCGCAAAGGCTGCGTCTCCGCCGGACGGCGCCCGCCGGTTCCACGGGCAAACATCCTGGCAGATGTCGCACCCGAACACGTGCCGGCCTGCCTGCTCCCGATGCTCCTCGGGAACCGCTCCCCGCAGCTCGATGGTCCAATAAGAAATGCACAGCCGGGAATCGAGCGCGTAGGCTGGCCCCTCCGGCCGCCCGGTCGGCACGATTGCCTCGGTGGGGCAGGCGTCGATGCACCGCCGGCAAGTCCCACAACGAAACGGCGCTGGGCCGTCCGGTTCGAGGTCAAGCGAAACCAAAACCTCCCCCAGGAATACCCACGACCCGATTTTCTGGTTGATCAGGCAGGTGTTGTGCCCGATCCAGCCCAGGCCCGCCCGCTGGGCATAGGCCCGCTCGAGCACCGGCGAGGTGTCCACACACACCTTGTATTCAAACCGATCGAGCGCCTGCAGCCGCTCCACCAGCTCCCGCATCCGCGCCCGCATTACCTCGTGGTAATCCTCTCCCCACGCATAGCGCGAGATCCACCCCAGCTCCTCGTCGGTCCACTGCGTCGAGTAGGGCGCCGGCGTGTTGTAAAGCATCCCCAGAGCAATCACCGACTGGGCCGACGGCAGCAGGCTGTGCACGTCTCCGCGCATCTCCGCGCGCTTCCCGTAAAGGTATCCCATCTCCCCGGCATATCCTCGGGCCAGCCACTCGGAGTAGTACCCCGCTTCGGCCGGCGGCTCGGCGGTGGTGATCCCTACCAGCTCGAAACCGCACTCCCGGGCGAGGCTCTTCACCGTTGCCGCATCCACCACAGAACCATTATCCCGCCGGCGGTATCCTGGAAGCAGCGGCCATGGTGTTCACCATCGGACACTCCACTCACCCACTCGAAGTCTTTCTCCAGTTGCTCCAGGCCCACGGCGTGACCCGGCTGGTCGATGTCCGCACCATCCCCCGCTCCCGCCGCAACCCGCAGTTCAATCACGAAACCCTCCCGGATGCCCTCCGCGCCGCCGGCATCGCCTACGCGCACATCAAAGGCCTCGGCGGCCTGCGCCACCCTCGCCCCGATTCGTTCAACACCGCCTGGCGAAACGCCGGTTTCCGGGGTTATGCCGACTACATGCAAACGCCGGAGTTCGAGCGTCACTTGACCGAGTTAATCAAGCTGGGAAACGCCGAGCGCATCGCGGTGATGTGCGCCGAAGCCGTACCCTGGCGCTGCCATCGCTCCCTGATCGGCGACGCCTTGACCGTCCGCGGCGTCGCGGTCGAACACATCATGAGCGCCAAGGCCGCGCAACCCCACAAGCTCACCCCTTTCGCCAAGGTCGAGGGCACGCGGGTAACCTATCCGGATATAATGGACCACTTATGAACACGGTTCGCGTTCCCGCCTCGAGCGCCAACCTGGGACCGGGCTTCGACGCCCTCGCCCTGGCGCTGGGACTGCACCTTGAATGCGCCTTCGGCCGCGCGGACCGGCTGCGCATCCAGGTCAGCGGCCGCGACCACGACCTGATCTCCACGGACGAAACCAACCTGATCTGGCGCACCGCCGCCGGCGCCGCGCGTGCCGCGGGCGCCGAGATGCCCCCGCTTGAAATCGAGATCCGCAATGAGATCCCCGTTGGCAAAGGGCTCGGATCGAGTGCCGCCGCCCTGGTCGCCGCCCTGGCCATCACCGATCATGTCCTGAATCTCGGCTGGCCCCGCGCGCGAATCCTGGACGAAGCCTCGCGTCTCGAAGGCCATCCCGACAATGTCGCCGCCTGCGTGCTCGGCTCCATCGTGGTCACCGCCACCGGATGCAACAGCAAGATCCAAGCCGTGCGCCTGCCGATGCCCAATGGCTTTCGCGTCGCTGCCGTGGTCCCCAACTATCAGCTCCCTACTAAGAAGATGCGCGCCGTGTTGCCCGCCGGCTACTCGAACGCCGACGCTATTTTCAACCTGCAACGCGCCGCGTTGCTGGTGGCCGCGCTCGCGACCGGCAATCGCGACGCCTTCCCCACCGCCCTCGAGGACCGCCTGCATCAGCCCTACCGCGCGGCCGTCGTGCCCGGCCTCGAAGAAATCCTCGCCCTGCGCGCCCCCGGCCTGCTCGGCTGCGCCTTGAGCGGCGCCGGACCAGCGGTGTTGGTCTTCTTCGAGAGAGGCGCCGAACGCGCCGCCGAGCTGGTCCGGCAAATCTTCGACCGCCAGGGGCCGGGCGCCGAAATCTTCATGGTTCCCGTCGAACCGGAGGGCTACACGATCACATGAAGGATTCCCGCTCCTCCCTCGAACGTCAGGGTCTCCCCGGCGCCGATCCCCCCGAAGCGCTCGCCTCGTCCAAGCGTTTCCCCGACGGCGGACAATACCGCATCGAGATCCCCTCGACCGAAGGTCCCCGCGCCCTGGCCGTGGTGCTGGAGGAAGCGGCGAAGCGCTGCGTGCCGGTGCATCGCGTCAGCCAGGGCAGCGGCATCATGCTGCTCACCGATGAGGAAATCACGGAAATGGCCGCGCTGGGGCGCAGAGCGGGCATCGAGGTGAACCTGTTCATCGGACCCCGCGCCACTTTCGACATCGGCGCCCAGGCTTACTCGGCCGCCGGCAAGACCCTGGGCCTGTCGCTGCGCGGCGCCGACCAGCTCGTCTATGCCCTAGAAGATGTGAAGCGGGCCCTGCGCCTGGGCATTTCGAGCGTGCTCGTTTCCGATCTCGGCCTGCTCGCGGTGATCGGCCGCATGAAAAAATCGGGCGAGTTGCCCGCCGGACTGATCATCAAGACTTCGGTGATGATGGCCCCTGCCAACCCCGCCTCCGCGCGGCTGCTCGAAGACCTGGGGGCCACCACGATCAATGTTCCGTCCGACCTGACCCTCAGCCAGGTGGCCGCCATCCGCGCCTCCATCGACGCGCCCATCGACTTCTACATCGAGGCCCCCGACAACATCGGCGGCTTCATCCGCTACTACGAGCTGCCCGACCTGGTCCGCGTGGCTGCTCCCGTCTACGTGAAGCTCGGCCTGCGCAACTCCCCGGATATCTACCCCAGTGGGACACACATCGAAAATACAGTCCTGGCGCTTTCCCGCGAACGCGTCCGCCGCGCCCAGATCGCCCGCGAAATGCTCGCCCGCTACGCCCCCGAGTTGGTCATGTCGCCCGCCCCCGCCAGCCGAATGTCTGAATGAGATATGCTACACTGATCGCATGGATAACACCGAGCTGGAGTCCCTGTTCCGCCGGCTTGCGGAGCAGCAGATCGCGTTGACCCAACACGTCGATCACTTTCACCGGGAGATTAGCGCTGCCGTTATCGCCCTCGCCGAAGAGCAAAAGCGCTTGGCCCAAGAGCAAAGGCGCTTGGCGGAAGCTCAAACGCGCCTGACGGAGGCGCAACAGCACACGGAAGAGCGGCTCAACGGCCTCATTGGTGTGGTCGATGGCATGATCCGCCGTCCGCCCGCCCCGTAACGACTGCACACAAAACCCTCTTGGGCTGAAGGCATCACCTGGGCTGGTCACAAGCGGCATAGCGGTGGGGCCTTCCCGTGTCGCGGAGCAGGCACAGCCTGCGGTTGCACGGCGGCTGCCCGAGCGCGGGGTTTTCAATCGTCAATCACCAATCATCAAATCGTCAATTCAAGCTCACCGCACCGGCACTTCCACTGGCACCTTCTTCTCAAACCGCAGCTCCGCCTTCCCCGGCGTTCCCTCCACCACAATCGAGTCCCCGGCGTGGAATTCCCCGCTCAGCAGCCGCAGCGCGAGCGGATCCTGGATGAGCCGCTGGATGGCTCGGCTCATCGGCCGCGCCCCGTAATTCGGGTCATAGCCCTCAGCCATCAGCGTCTCCCGCGCGCTCTCGGCCAGCTCCAGAGTGATCTGCTTTTCAGCCAGTTGGGTGCGCAGCCTCCGCAGTTGCATGTCGATGATCTGGCTGATCTCCGCCTTGCCGAGCTTGTTGAATACGATGATGTCGTCAATGCGGTTCAGAAACTCCGGCCGGAAGGTCTTTTGCAGCGCATCCAGCAGCCGCTTCCGAGCGTCCTCGTTCTTCTTCTGCGTGTCGTGGGTCAGCGAAAAGCCGATCGGTCCCATCTCGTGGATGTCGCCCGAGCCGACATTGGAGGTCATGATGATGACCGTGTTTTTGAAATCGACCGTGCGACCCTTGCCGTCGGTGAGCCGCCCGTCGTCGAGAATCTGGAGCAGCGCATTGAAGACCTCCGGGTGCGCCTTCTCGATCTCGTCGAACAGCACCACCGAATAGGGGCGCCGCCGCACGTGCTCGGTCAACTGGCCGCCCTCGTCGTAGCCCACGTAGCCCGGCGGCGCGCCGATCATCCGGGACACCGAGTGCTTCTCCATGTACTCGGTCATGTCCACGCGCACGGCCGCCTTTTCGTCGTCGAACAGAAACTCGGCGAGCGCGCGCCCCAGCTCGGTCTTGCCGACGCCGGTCGGGCCCAGGAAGATAAAGCTGCCAATGGGCCGCTTGGGATCGCTCAATCCGGCCCGGCTACGCCGGAGAGCGTTTGAGAGCCGCACCAGCGCCTCCTCCTGTCCGATCACCCGCTGTCGCAGCCGGTCCTCCATGTGCACCAGCTTGGCCACCTCGCCCTCCAGCATCCGGGTCACCGGAATGCCCGTCCACTTGGCGACGATCCGGGCGATGTCCTCCTCGTCGATCTCGCCCCGCAGCAGCGGCTCACCCTTCTGAGCCTCCTCCAGCCGCGCGGTCGCCTCTTGCAGGTTCTTCTCCGTCTGCACCAGCTTTCCGTAGTGCAGCTCAGCAGCCTTGCCCAGGTCGCCCTCCCGCGTAGCCTTCTCTTCCTCCTGCCGCAGGCTCTCCAGCTCTTCCTTGAGTTGCCGCACCCGCTGGATGACGGTTTTTTCCTCGTTCCAGCGCTGCTTGAGTCCGGCCGTCTCGCCCCGCAGCCGCTCCAGCTCGCTCTCGATCGTCCGCAACCGCTCCCGCGAGCCGATGTCGGGCTCCTTCTGCAGAGCCTGCCGCTCGATCTCGAGCTGAATCATGCGACGGTCGCGCTGGTCGATCTCAACCGGCATGGAGTCGATCTGCATGCGCAGCGCCGAGCCCGCCTCATCGATCAGGTCGATGGCTTTGTCGGGTAGAAACCGGTCGGTGATGTAGCGGTGCGAAAGCCGCGCTGCCGCTACCAGGGCCGCGTCCTTGATGCGGACGCTGTGATGGATCTCGTAGAGTTCTTTGAGTCCCCGCAAGATGGCGATCGTATCCTCGACCGTCGGCTCGCCGACCAGCACAGGCTGGAAGCGGCGCTCCAGGGCGGGGTCTTTCTCCACGTGCTTGCGGTATTCGTTCAGCGTGGTCGCTCCCACGCAGCGCAGCTCACCCCGGGCGAGCGCCGGCTTCAGCAGGTTGGCCGCATCGATGGCCCCTTCGGCCGCCCCCGCGCCCACCAGCGTGTGCATCTCGTCGATGAAGCAGATGATCTCGTTCGACTCCTGGATTTCCTTGAGCACCGCTCGCAGCCGGTCCTCGAACTCGCCCCGGAACTTCGTCCCCGCCACCATCGACCCCAGGTCGAGCGCCACCAGCCGCTTGGATTTCAGGCCCTCCGGCACGTCGCCGGCAACAATCCGTTGCGCCAGGCCCTCCACAATCGCCGTCTTGCCCACCCCCGGCTCGCCGATCAGGCACGGGTTGTTCTTCGTCCGCCGCGACAGCACCTGGATCACCCGGCGAATCTCTTCGTCCCGGCCGATCACCGGATCGAGCTTCTTCTTCCGCGCCGCCTGGGTTAGGTCCCGCCC
>JACQDI010000247.1 GCA_016201195.1 Acidobacteriota bacterium
ATCGCAGCAACGCCGTACCCCGGCCTGTCTGGGACCGGGCCAAGGCCGACACGGTGGCTTTCATCCGCCGTCATCATCGCCTTCCGGCCGCAGTCTGGGTCGCCTCGGAGAACCTCTCCCTTGCCGACTTCGCCGCCACTCTGGCCGGTGAGGATCCGTCCGCCTCCTCGGTCCCGGTTCGGCGCAGCAACCTGGAACTGGAGAAATACTTCTCCACCGACCCGGCCGGCTCGTTCAACTGGCTCATTCACCCGGAGGGCTTCCAGGCCCCCGAGTTGCTCGAGCTAGGCCGCCAGCAAGGCTGGACCCTCAAACCGGCCCGGCTCCGGTAAGATGTAGGGCGGCTCCTCCGAGCCACCCGACAACCAAAGCATGATCTCCGTCGTCATCCCCGTTGCGAACGAGCAGACCACGATCGAGCCGCTCTGCCGGGCCCTCGAACAAGCGGCGCCGTCTCCCTACGAGATCCTCTTCGTCGACGACGGATCGACCGACGGCACCTGGGAGGAAATCACCAAGCTGCACCAGGCCGGCCGCGCGCGCGGGATCCGCTTCCGCCGCAATTTCGGCAAGACCGCCGCCCTCCAAGCCGGCTTCGCCGCCACACGCGGCGACGTGGTCTTCACCCTCGACGGCGACCTGCAAGACGATCCGCAAGAGATCCCCCGCTTCCTCGAAATGCTAGAGCAGGGCTGCGACCTGGTGTCCGGCTGGAAGAAGCATCGGCAAGACCCGTTCACCAAGGTGATCGCCTCGCGCGTCTTCAACGTCGTGGTCCGCTGGGTCTCGGGAGTGAAGCTCCACGACATCAACTGCGGCTTCAAGGCCTACCGCGGCGAGCTGGCCCGCGCCTTGCCGCTGCAGGGCGACTGGCACCGCTTCACGCCGCTGCTGGCCCACGCTATGGGATATCGCGTCGGCGAGCTGGTGGTCACCCACCACCCGCGCCGCCACGGCCGATCCCACTACGGCGTCAGCCGGTTGTTCAAGGGATTTCTCGACCTGATCACGGTGATGCTGGTCACGCGCTACGAGCAGCGGCCCTCGCACGGGTTTGGCCTGGCGGCGCTCGTGGCCGTGGCCGCCGGCGTCGTGCTGCTGGTCCTGCCCTGGTGGCCATACCTCATTCTGGGAGTCGCGTGCCTAGTGAGCGCGGTCGTGTTGCTGGCCGCCGGGCTGGTCGCCGAAATCCTGGTCTACCGTGCTCCTGCGACGCCATCCTGCCGGATCCGGGAGCAACTTGATTAAGCGCCTCATCCCCTGGCTGAAGTGGCTGGCGCCGCTGGCGGTAGCCTTTTTCATCGGCCGCGTCATCTACTTGCAGTGGCAGAAAATCCGCGACTTCGACTGGCGCTTCGATCCGCTGTTTCTGATCCTCTCGTTCGTGGCCACCTCGACCTGGTTTCTTGTGCGCGCGTGGGTATGGCGCACCATCGTCGCCCACTTCGGACGCGCCATTCCCTACCGCGAGTCCGTCCGCATCTTCGTGCTCTCGGAGTTGAGCCGCTACGTGCCGGGCACGGTCTGGCAATACTTCAGCCGGATCTACCTGGCCGGGCAATGGGGCGTCCCCGCCGCGGCGGCGCTCTCGAGCGCGCTGATGGAGCTGCTGTTGATGGCCCTGGCCGCCGTGCCCCTGGTGCTGTGGCATATCGATGAGGTGCTCCCGATCGTTGGACACGTTCAGCAGACCTTGCTGCTGACATTTCCTGTCGCCGCCGTGCTGCTGCTCCAGCCCGCCGTGCTCAACCGGCTGGCGCGCTTCCTGCTGCCCCGGCTGAAAATGGAATACGTGCCGATCGAAATCCGCTTCCGGACGATCGCCGGGCTGTGGGCGGTGTGCCTGCTGGTGTGGATAGCGTTCGGCGCCGGATTCGTCCTGTTCGCCCGCAGCCTGGCGCCCATCGGCTTCGCCGCCGGCGTCCAGTTGGTGAGCCAATACGCGGCCTCCTGGCTGATCGGCGTGCTGACTTTTTTCGCTCCCGGCGGCATCGGGGTGCGCGAAGGGGTCCTCGGACTGCTGCTCGGCAAGATGATGCCGCTCGGCACCGCCTTTGTCGTCGCCGTGGCCAGCCGGCTCTGGCTGATCGGCATGGAGCTGCTGTGGGCGGCCGTGGCCCAGGTCTACTTCCGCGCCCGCCGGTAGACCTGGTAGGTGATCACGTAGTCGGGCGCATGCCGGTCCCACCAGCTCTTCGGTTCGATATAGGAGTATTGCCAGACCCGCCGATAGTCGCCGGTCAGCTTCCTGGGCAGTTTCTTGCCGTTGTCCCAGAGCACATATACATCGACGCCGTCGTAATCGTCGAACAGGTAGTCCGGCAGAAGGCCGCGGCGCCGGCGGTTGCGGGCTTCGTCGCTGTCGAGCAGGGCGGTCCATTTCATCCAGGGCAGGTAGAAATACGCCATCATGGCCTGCGTGTTGCGGTAGAAGGCCACGGTTTCATTGCGGCCCAGGTTGCGCTGCAAGTATTCCACGATCGGCTCGTTGGCGGCGTGGTCCCGGGTGAGCTGCCGCTCCACCACGTACAGGCTCCAGCCGAGATAAAAGCTCAGGTTGGGCCAGGCCAGGCAGAACAGGAAAAACGCGGCAGCCCAGCCGCGGCCCGCGAGCAAGCTCAGCCGCTCGGCCAGAATGACGGTGAGCAGCAAAACCGCCGGCACCACCTGGAAGTAGTAGCGCGGGTTGCTGGCCGTCCTGGTCACCACCGCCGTCACCACCGCCGAAATCACCACGATGCAGGTGGAAAGCAGGGCCATGGCGGCCGCCGGCCCGCGCTCCTTGCGGCGCCGGAAGACGTACCACGCCGCCGGCCCGATCGCCGCCAGCGGGATCATGCGGAACAACTCCGTGCCGTGCTCCTGTGCGGCGTCCGCGTAGTCGATCCAGTGCGGCGGCTGGGCGGCCACCGAGCCGGCCACGAACTCCGAGTGCAGCACCAGGAATTCGGCCACCAGCGGCACGGCCAGCAGCGCCGACAGCGCCAGGAACCGGCGGATCATCGCATGGTCGCGCGTCAGTAGCACGAAGACGGTGAGCGAGATCCACAGCCCGCCGAAGCTGACGTAGTTGGCCAGGTAAAGCAGCAGCCCCCACAGACCCAGCCGCAGGTAAAACCCCCAGCGCCGTGCGCGCTCCGGGTCCTCCAGATACCGCGCCAACTCGAGGAGAATCGCGCAGGTGAAGAGTATAACCAAGATATAGTAGCGGCACTGCCGGGCCGCGGTCAGGAAATAAATCGAAGTCGCCCCGGCCACCGGAGCGGCCAGCGGGGTGAGCCAGCCGGCAGACAGCCGCCGGCCGATCTGATAGAGAATCCACAGCGACAGCGCCCCGGCCAGCACGAACGGCATCCGCGCGCTGGCTGTGCTCACCCCGGCCACGAGAAAGCCCAGCGCGGCCACGTAGAACTGCAGCCAGCCCTGCATCACCGGCTGGAAGCGGTCATTGAAGTCGTGCCCGTCGGCCGCCTGGGCGATGAGCCGCTGGCCGTTGAACACGCGCGGCGCCAGCCACCGGTGCTCGACCATCTCCCGCGCCCAGCAGGCGGTGGTCGCTTCGTCGCGCCACAGGAAGCTGCCGTCGATCCGCCACAGCAGCGAAAATGCGCAAAGCGCCAAAACGGCGGCCGATGAAATTCGTTTCATGAAGGAGATTTAATTTCTATTCCCGCGCGTGATCCGCTATTCTCGCACGACTCGCGCGCAACTTTTCGGCCGGCAGCGAGTTTGTATTTCACGTAACGGAGGGTAAACCGCCGTTGCTAACGGAGGACAAAAACAATGTTGAACCGATGGACAAAGATTGCTGCCGCCTGCATCTTGGGGGCGGGGTTGCTGGGACCGGCGGCCCTGGCGCAGGGCCAGGACAAGGACGACAAATGGACCATCCGACAGCGCCAGCGCAACCAGCAGAAGCGGATCGGCGAAGGC
>JACQDI010000248.1 GCA_016201195.1 Acidobacteriota bacterium
GCGGGCGCACACGGCGTTTACGCTCTACGACGAGCTGGTGCGGGCCGCGCGGTGGGTCACGGGACTGCCCCTGGAGGCCGCGCTGGGCGTGTTGCACGTGGTGGTGCGGGTCACACTGCTGGCGGGAATTTTCCTGATTACGCGGGCCATGGGACTCTCGGAGGGGCTCGCGCTGGCCTGCGCGGGCGTGTATGCGCTGGGAGGGGCCGTGCGCGGGCCGTCGGTGCTGCTGGTGGAATACGAACCGGTGCCGCGGGCGTTCGCCCTGGGACCGGTGGCGCTGGGCATCGGGTTCGCCGCTCACCGCCGCTACCTGGCCGCTGGGGTCGCCGGAGCAGCGGCGTTTCTGCTGCATGCCACCACCGCAGCGCCGTTTTGGGCGGTCTATGCCGTTCTGCTGTTCGTGCCGGATGAGCCGGAGGAGATGAAGGCGCGGCTGCGAGGCTTGATGCCGCTGGCCGCGGCGGCGCTGGCGCTCAAAGTGGCAGCGACGCTGCAAGCCGGGGTCGGCGAGCCGCAGGCGCTTTTGGGGAGAGTGGACGGCGCTTGGGAGAAGCTGCTGCGGATGCGGGCCGCCTACGTGTGGGTGTCAGAGTGGCCGCCGGTTTATTTCTGGCAGTACGGAGCGATGCTCGCGGCGGCGTCGGCGGCCTATTGGCGCTTGCGGCATTTCATCCAGCCGGTGCTGCGGTTCTTCGTGACGGGCCTGGTGGTGTTGGGCGTGGCCAGCCTGCCGCTGTCGTACCTGCTGCTGGAAAAGCTGAAATGGGCCATGCTGCCGCAGATTCAGCCGCTGCGCACGATCCTGTTCCTGGAGATGTTCACCGCGCTGCTGGCGCTGGTGATGGCTTTCGAGTTGGCGTGCAAAGAGCAGCGGCCGGCGGCGGCCGGGTGGTGGGCGGCCGTGGCGCTGGCGGTGGGGGTCGACCCGCGGCTGCTGTTTGTGCTCGCGCCGCTGGCGATCGCCTGGCTGAGCAGCTCGCCGTGGCGGTGGGCGGGTGTGGCCGCGGCGGGGGTGATCGCCTGGTCGCAGCCGTTTGGAATGGCGCTGTGGAAGGAAAGCTATCGTGGCGAACTGCTCGTGGTTCTCCTGCTGGCGGCGGGAATGGGAACAGCGGCGTCGCTGCTGGTGCGGCGCCGGGTGGCCGGCGCCGCGGCGGTGGCGACGGTGGTGGCTGCGGCGTTTTTTCTGATTCCCGGCAAGGCCCGGTTTCACTGGTCGGGCCAGCCGCGGAACCCGGAACTGGGGGCGGTGAGCGATTGGGCGCGCCGGCAAACCGACGCAAACGCCGTGTTTCTGTTCGCCGATGCCGGACGCGGCATCGACCCCGGCATTTTCCGCGCTCGCGCCGCCCGCGCCCTCTACGTCGACTGGAAAGGAGGGGGACAGAGCAACTTTTTCCACGAGTTCTCGCGCATCTGGTGGTTTCGCTGGCAGGAAACCATAGCCCGGCCATTCCAGGCGGAAAAACTGCGGCGCTTCCGGGAACTGGGCATCGACTATGTGGTGTTGAGCCCCAAGAACCGGCTGGCGGACCGGCCGGCGGCGTTTGAGAACGGCAAGTATTCCGTCTATTCTTTGCGATAGGAGGCCGGGAAGGTTCCACCAGCCTTCTGGATTCTTCGAACGATTCCGGCTGCAAGGAAGATCGCGGCAGCGAGGACGAGGGCGGTTTGCAGATAGACGGCAGTGGCCGGGAGCAGGCAGGTAGTATTCAGGATGTCGCGCACTGGCCAGCGAGGGCGGCCCTGCCAGCCGCCGTAGAGCGGAACCAGCTTCCAGACATAGGTCGCGCTAATCATATAAGCGCCGAGCGCCACCAGGGCCGTTGTGACGATTCGGCCCAGGCGGCCGCTGCGGGCGAGTCCGCACAGTAGCAGGCACAGCCCGGGAGCCAGCAGGGGCTGGGTGAGCCAGGCGTGCGGGCCTGCCGCGGTGCTGCCAGTGAAGACGAAGCTTTGGCCGATCGCGTACCAAAAGGCCAGGCCGTAACAGGCGCAGCCGGCCGCCACGATCCACTCTTCTCGCGGCCAGGGACGCCGCACCAGGTACAGAACGGCCGCGACGAGGAACAACAGCAGCACGAGGTTCAGCGTGGCCTGGGAAAAGGTCGTAAACGAGTTGTTGCCGGTCCACAGGCCGGAGCGAGCCAGGCTCGGCACAGCCGCCAGCCAGTTCACGCCCACCAGCGAGGAGAGCACCTGGCCCACGCCCGCGCCGCCCACCGCTTCCTGCCTCGCGCTGAGGCTGCCGTAAAGCAACAAATTGCGCCCGTACCAGGGACCGGCAAAGGCCAGCAGGCCCACGCTGAAGAGGCCGGCCGCGCGCCAGCCGGACCACCACAGCGCCAGCGCCAAGGCGAAGGGCACAAAGGCCAGGAAATAGGCCTTCGTCAGCAAACCCGCCGAGAGCAGCAGGCACAGCGGCCCGAGGCGGGGCTCGACCGCGGCGCGGAGCAACGCCACCGCTAGAGGGATGGCCAGCCAGTCATTACAAATGTGCGCGGTGGACGCGTAGAACATCTGGGTGGAAAAAACCAGGAACAGCAAGACCTCCGGAGCAGGCAGGCGAAGGCGGCGGCCCAGGCTCCCCGTGGCGAAGGCCATCAACACGCAGGACGCGACCGAGCAGACCAGGCGTAGCCGCCAGATGCGCCGCGGCAGGGGGACCTCCCGCCACAGCCAGTCGGGGAAGGCCAGCAGCGCGTAGGCGAGCGGGGCTTGCTGCGCTTCGTAGTTGAGCGCCCCACTCGGAAGCGCCGAGGGGGGGATCGTGTTCAGCCGGCGCCGCAGGGCGGCCCGCTCGGCCGGCTGCAGCGCAAAGTATTCGCGGAAGGTCATCAGGCCCGGAATGTTTTGCGCCACTACGTGGCTCGCAGGGGCCAGATGCAGCGACGTCCAGACCTCTTCGGAAAGCGTCGTCTCGTGAAGCCGCGGCAGCGTTCTCTGGCGGGAAAGGGTTTGCACGTAGCCGTAGTGGAACGGCTCGTCGAAGCCTTCCCACAGCGGCAGCAGGCCGCAGTAGAGCACGCCGTTAGGATTCCGTAGAGTGTTAGTAAGACAATCGCCACAACCTACCAGTCAACCACCGAGCCGTCGTCGGGGTGGTAGCTTTCCTGGTTGCGCCAGTCGTGGTTGATCTTGTCGGCCATCAGGTTGTCGTCGATCTCGATGCCCAGGCCCGGCTTAGTGGGGATGTCGATGTAGCCCTCGACCAGCTTGAACGGCTCCTTGAGATACCCTTCGCCGAGCGAAACCTGCTCCTGGCAGAGGAAGTTGGGGATCGAGGCGTCGAGCTGGATGCAAGCGGCGAGGGAGATCGGCCCCAGGGGGTTATGCGGGGCGACCGCGGCGTAGTAGGCCTCAGCCATACCGGCGATCAGGCGCACCTCCATGATTCCGCCGGCATGGCACAGATCGGGCTGGAGAATGACGGCGGCGTGCTTCTCGAGCACCTCGCGAAAGCCCCACTTGGTGAAGACGCGCTCGCCGGTGGCGATGGGCAGATGGGTGCCGCGGGCGATGTCGGCCATCACGTCGTGGTTCTGGCAGTTCACCGGCTCTTCGATGAACATGGGCTGATACGGCTCGAGGGCCTTGATCAGCAGCTTGGAGGTCTGCGGCGGGATGGATCCGTGGAAGTCGATGGCAATATCGACC
>JACQDI010000210.1 GCA_016201195.1 Acidobacteriota bacterium
CAATATCAAACAGGTTGCCCACGATCCCGTAATCGGCAACCTCGAAGATGGGGGCGCTCGCATCCTTGTTGATGGCCACTACGGTCTTCGAGCCCTTCATTCCCACCAGGTGCTGGATGGCCCCGGAGATGCCGACGGCGATGTAGAGCTTGGGTGCGACGGTCTGGCCCGAGCTGCCCACCTGGCGCTCCAGGGGCAACCAACCGCTATCGCAGACGGGCCGTGACGCGCCCAACTCGGCGCCCAACGCCTCGGCCAGTTGCTGCACCATGGGGAGATTTTCGGGATCCTTGATGCCGCGCCCCACCGAGACGATGATCTCGGCCGAGGCGAGGTCGACCGTGCGCTTGGCCTCCTGGAAGCGCTCGAGCGGCCGGGTGCGGATCTGAGCGGCGTCGAGCGTGACAGCTTGGCGCTCGATGGGCGCAGCAGCGGACACCGGCTGCAAGCTGTCCGCGCGGAAGGCGCCGGCCTGCACCGAAACAAAGTACGGCGCTTCGCCCGAAAACACCACGTCGGCGTTCATCTTGCCTTGAAACAGTTGCCGCACGAACACCGGAGTTCCATCTTCCGTCCGGAAGCCCACGACGTCCGAAATGAACCCCCGGCCGAGCGACGCGGCGAGCTTGGGGCCGAAATCGCGGACCTGGTAGGTATGCGGCAGCAGCACCAGAAACGGATGGGCGGCGCGGATTACCTGCTGAAGGGCCAGCGTGAAGGCGTCCGGAGTGTACTCGGCGAGCAACGGGTGGCGCACCGCCAGCACACGCTCGACCGCTTGCCCGGCGAGCTCCGCTTCGAGCGCATCGGTCCCCTCGCCGACGACAGCCGCCGTTACCGGACGCCCCAGCGCCTTGCCGATCTCGATGCCGGCGGCGAGCGCCTCCCACGACATCTTGTGCCAGGCGCCCTCTTGTTGTTCCAGGATGACAAGGATACTCATAAGACCCGCGCCTCAAACTTCAACTTCTCCACGAGCTTCGCCGCGGCCTCCTTGGGGGAGCCCTCCAGCAAGTGGGTGCGCTTCGTTTTCTGGGGCACGTAGACGCGGCGGATCTGCTGGCGCGGCTCGAGGTCCACTCCCAGCTCGGCGGGCGTGAGCCGTTTCAACTCTTTCGTCTTCGCCTTCTTGATACCCATCAGGGTGGCGTAGCGAACCTTGTTGATGCCCGACTGGATGGCGAGCAGCGCCGGCAACGGCATCTCCACGTACTGAAACCAGCCGGCCTCGAGCTCGCGCTTGACCTTGATCGAGCCGTCGCGCTTTTCGACCTCCATGATGATGGTGGCGTGGGGCAGGCCGAGCAGCTCGGCGAGGATCACCCCGGTTTGTCCGTAGCCGAAGTCGTCGGATTGCAGCCCGGTGAGGATCAGGTCCGGCGATTCGGCCCGCGCGGCGGCGGCCATGGCGCGCGCAGCGGTGAAAGTATCGGCGCGGCCCAGGGCCTCGTCCTCAATGTGGATGCCGCGGTCGGCGCCCTTGGCCAGGGCCTCGCGGATGGCGGAGGCGGCCCGCGGCGGGCCGGCGCACAGGACCACCACTTCTCCCCCGTGCTTCTCCTTCAGCCGCAGGCCTTCCTCCAGGGCGAAGGCGTCGGGCTCGTTGACCTCCCAGGTGAGGTCGGCTTCCTTCACCCACTGCCCGCCCTCGTCAATGCGCAGCACCGAATCTTTCGCCGGGACTTGTTTGAGGCAGACGATGATTTTCATAAAGAGGATCGTGGAACGTGGGCCCGTGTCCCGCGGCCGCGCGGGTTTCTCCACGATCTACGTTCCACGGTCCACGATCAGAGTCTCTTAAATACCAGCGCCCCGTTGGTGCCGCCGAAACCGAACGAATTGGTCAGCGCATATTCGATGTGCGCGCGGCGGGAGAAGTTGGGCACGTAATCCAGGTCGCACTCCGGGTCCTTATTGCACTGATTGATGGTCGGGGGCATGACCTGGTCACGCAGGGCGAGCACCACGATGCCCGCCTCCAGGCCCCCGGCGCCGCCTAGCAGGTGGCCGGTCATCGACTTGGTGGAGCTGATCGCCAGTGTGCGGGCGTGGTCGCCGAAGGTGCGCTTGATGGCGATGGTCTCGATGCGGTCGCCGACCGGCGTCTAGGTGCCGTGGGCGTTGATGTAGTCAATCTGCTCGAACTGGATGCCAGCGTCGCGGATGGCGTTGCGCATCACGCGATAGGCGCCGTCGCCGTCCTCGGAGGGCGAGGTGATGTGGTGGGCGTCGGCGCTCATCCCATAGCCCACCAGCTCGGCCAGGATCGGCGCCCCGCGGCGCTTGGCGAACTCCAGCTCTTCCAGGATCAGGATGCCCGCGCCTTCGCCGACTACGAACCCGTCCCGGTCGGCGTCGAAGGGGCGGGAGGCGGAGCGCGGATCGTCGTTGCGCGTCGAAAGCGCCCGCATGGCCGCGAACCCCCCGATCCCCATCGGCGTGATGGAAGCCTCCGAGCCGCCGCAGATCATGACGTCGGCGTCCCCGCGCTCGATCAGCCGAAAGGAGTCTCCCACGGCGTGGGCGCTGGTGGTGCAGGCGGTGGCGGTGGCCGAATTGGGGCCCTTCGCGCCGGTGCGGATCGAAACCTGCCCGGAGGCCAGGTTGATGATGGTCGCGGGGATAAAAAATGCGGAGATCTTCCGGGGACCGCCCTCCAGCAGGGCCTTGTGCTCGCGCTCGATCACGTCGAATCCGCCGATACCGCTGCCGATGTAGACCCCGACGCGTTCCGCGATCTCCGGGGTTACCTGCAAGCCGGAAGCCCTCAGGGCGAAGTCAGTGGCCGCCAGGGCGAAGTGGATGAACCGCCCCATCTTCTTGACTTCTTTTTTCTCGATGTAGTGCAGCGGGTCAAAACCCTTGACTTCCCCGGCAATCTGGGCGGCGAAGGCGGAGGCGTCGAACGACGTGATGCGATCCACGCCGCTCTGCCCTGCCAGCAGGGCTTTCCAGTTCTCTTCGGTCCCGATTCCCACTGCGGAAATCAGACCGACTCCGGTTACGACCACCCTTCGCAAATGAACTCCCCCTGGCCCAGAGGGCCTCCCGGTGTGCCTTTCCCCGATCCCGCCTATTTGTTCTTGGTGTGGCTCTGGATGTAGTCGATGGCGTCCTTCACGGTGGTGATCTTCTCCGCGTCGTCGTCGGGGATGTCGATCTCGAAGGCTTCTTCAAAGGCCATCACCAACTCCACGATGTCGAGCGAGTCGGCGCCCAGGTCCTCGACAAAGGAGGCGGCTAAATCCACCTGCGACTCATCTACGCCGAGCTGCTCGACGATAATTTGCTTGACCCTTTCCTCAACGGACATGAACCCTCCACAAGTGGTGAAATTATTGATTCTACCGGGCCCGGAGGGAAGGCGCAAGTTGCTGTTGCGAAGAAGCGAACGGGCGACGAGGCGGGGAGCTACCGGTACTTCCGGTGGACGGCCAGAACGCGGCCCTGGATCTGAACCTGGTCGAGGGGGACGCGGATGGGCTTCATAGCGGCATTGGCGGGTTGCAGGCGCGCCATCCCGCCGGACTCGCGGTAGAAACGCTTGAGGGTGGTCTCGCTCGACCCGACCAGGGCCACCACGATCTCGCCGTCGCGGGCTTGCTCCGTGCGCTCTACCAGCACATAGTCCCCACTGAGAATATGATCGTCGATCATCGATTCGCCCGTTACCTGCAGGGCGTAAACGTTGGGGTTGCCGAAAAAGTCGGAGAACGACAGGGACTGGGGATTTTCGACCGCCTCGATCGGCCGGCCCGCGGCGATCCTGCCCTGCAAGGATAACTCCAGCACCGGCGGCGCATGGAGCGTCCGGTCCTGCTTCTGGCGCTTCAGATCGGCGTAGTATTGGGGCCCCAGGTCGAGCGACCGGCTCTGGTTGACGCCCCGCTTCAGGTATCCTTTGCCGCACAGCGTGGTCAGGTGCTTGTGGACCGTGGCCAGAGACGCCAGGTCCATCCCTGCGGCGATTTCTTCATAGCTGGGGCTGTAGCCGCGCTTCTGGATGAAGCCGGCCACGTGATCGAGCACTTGTCGTTGGCGTCGGGTCAGGGCCATGACCTTATTGTGGGCGAAGAAAAAGGGAAAGTCAAGAGGTTCCAAGATGTTCCAAGAGCCTTAAGAGCCTTTTTTGCCCTCGGGTGAAACGACTGCCCCATGAAGCTCACTAGGGTAAATATATGCGTAACACAGCCCACGATCCGCTATCTACGATCTACGATCCACCGGCTGGGGAACCCGGCGCGCAGCCGGTTGGCGGGTTCCCAGGCGCTTCATCCACGCCTGGAACGACTCCATGTAGACGTAAAACACAGGGGTGATGTAGAGGGTCAAGAGCTGCGAAACCACCAGCCCGCCCTCGACCGCCAAGCCCAGGGGGCGCCGGGCTTCCCCACCCGCTCCCAGACCCAGGGCGATAGGCAGCGAGCCCATCAAGGCGGCCATGGTGGTCATCATGATGGGACGGAAGCGCACCAGGCAGGCTTCGTAGATCGCCTCCGGCGCAGGCTTCCCCTCGATCCGCTGCGCTTCGAGGGCGAAGTCGATCATCATGATGGCGTTTTTCTTGACAATCCCGATCAGCATAATGATCCCGACGAAGCCGTAAATGTTCAGCTCGGTACGAAACAGCAGGAGCGTGGCCAGGGCGCCGAAACCGGCCGACGGCAGCCCGGAAAGAATGGTCAGCGGGTGCAGGAAACTCTCGTAGAGAATCCCCAGCACCATGTAGATGACCACCACGGCCATGATCAGCAGCAGCCCCATGCCCTTGAGCGACGACTGAAAGGCCTGGGCGACGCCCTGAAAACTGGTGAGGACGGTGGCCGGCAGGTCGGTGTGGGAGACCTGCTCCACCTGCTGAATCGCGTCTCCAAGGGACACGCCCGGCTTGGTGTTGAAGGAAACAGTGACGGCGGGGAGCTGGCCGAGGTGATTCACCGTCAGCGGTCCGACGCCGGGAGTCAGCTTCGCAACCGCGTTCAACGGAACGAGTTGGCCGCTGGAGGAACGGATGTACAGCATGGAAAGCGCGCTGGGGTCCCTCTGGTATTCCGGAAGCAGCTCCATGATCACCCAGTACTCGTTGGTGGGCGTGTAGATGGTCGAAACCTGCCGCGAGCCATAGGCGTTGTAGAGGGCGCCTTCGATCTGGGCGGCGCTGACGCCGAGCAAGGATGCCTTGTCGCGGTCGATCTCGACCGTGACCTGGGGGCTGGTGATCTGCAAATCGCTCGACACATCTTGCAGGCCCGGAAGCTCCCGCATGCGGCTTTCGACGATGGGAGACCACTTGTACAGCTCTTTCAGGTCGGCATCCTGCAACGTGTACTGGTAGACGCTCTTGCTCACCTGGCCGCCGATGCGAATCAGCGGCGGGTTCTGCAGGAAGACATTGATGCCGGGAATCGAAGCGAACTTGGGGCGCAGCCGCTGGATGATGTCTTCCGGCGAAGCCGTCCGGGGGGGCCGGGGCTTGAGGCGCGCGTAGATGATGCCGGTGTTGCCTACCGTGCTGGCGCGGCCCGCCCCCACGCCTGAGAAAAAGCCGACCACGTCGGGATCCTGTTTGACCACCGCGGCCACCGCTTGCTGGTGCTTCACCATCGAGTCGAACGAGATGTCCTGGGCCGCTTCGGTGAAGCCGAAGATTGACCCGGTGTCCTGGTTGGGGATGAAGCCTTTGGGAATTACTACGAACAAGTACGCCGTGGCGACCAGCAGAAGACCGGAAACCAGCATGGTGGCGGGGCGATGGTTCAGAACCCGCCGCAGCGTCCAGTCGTAGACGTTGAGCATGCCCTGGAAAAAACGCTCCGTGGCGCGGTAGAGCCGTCCGTGCTTTTCTTCAGCCGGCGGGCGCAGAAATCGGCTGCACAGCATGGGCGTCAGGCTCAAGGAGACAAAGCCGGAAACCAGGATCGCTGCCCCAATCGTCACCGCAAACTCGCGGAACAGCCTCCCCAGAATTCCTCCCATGAACAGGACGGGGATGAACACCGCGGCGAGCGAGATGGTCATGGAGACGATGGTGAAGCCGATCTCCTTGGAGCCGATCAGCGAGGCGAGCAGCGTTTCCTCGCCGTGCTCCATGTGCCGCACGATGTTTTCGAGCACCACGATGGCGTCGTCCACCACGAAGCCCACCGACAGCGTCAGGGCCATCAAGGACAGGTTGTCGAGGCTGTAGCCCAGCAGGTACATCACCGCGAAAGTCCCCACGATGGACATGGGCAAAGCCAGGCTGGGAATCACGGTCGCCGAGACGTTGCGCAGAAACAGAAAGATCACCATTACGACCAGGGCCACGGTCAGCATCAGGGTGAACTTGACGTCGTTCACCGATTCCCGGATGGATTCGGAGCGGTCGCCGACGAAGTTCAGGTTCACCGAGGCAGGGATCTGCGCGCGCAAGGCCGGCAGCAGGTTCTTGATGGCGTCCACCACCGCCACCGTGTTGGTCCCCGGCTGTTTCTGGACCGCCAGGGTAATGGACCGATTCTGGACGTACCAGCTTGCGACCTTGTCGGTCTGCACGCTGTCGATCACCCGTCCAAGATCCTGTAGTCTCACCGGAGTGCCGTTGCGATAGGTCACGATGGCCGGGCGGTAGGCCGCCGCTTCGGTGAGCTGTCCGGTGGCCTGCACGGTGAAGGCCTTCTCCCGCCCAAACAGCATGCCTGTGGGCAGATTGACGTTGGCCTGTTCAATGGCCCTTTGCACCTCGTCGATCCCGATTCCCCTCGTAGCCAGGGCATTAGGGTCCAACTGAACGCGCACGGCATATTTCTGCGGGCCGAAGATCTGCACCTGGGCCACGCCGCTGACGGTCGAGATGCGCTGGGCCATCAACGTGTCCCCGTACTCGTGAACCATGGACAGGGGCAGGCTGGCCGAGTTCAGCGACATGTAGAGAATCGGCTGGTCGGCCGGGTTCACCTTCTGATACGAGGGCGGATTGGGCAGATTGGGAGGCAACTGCCGCAGGGCGGCCGTAACGGCTGCCTGGACGTCTTGCGCGGCGGCGTCCAGATCCCGGTCCATCGCGAATTGGAGCGTGATTTGGGTGGTGCCCAGCCCGCTGGTCGAACTCATGTTGTCCAGGCCGGCGATGGTCGAGAACTGCCGCTCCAGCGGCGTGGCCACCGACGAAGCCATGGTTTCGGGGCTGGCCCCGGGGAGGCTGGCCGATACCTGCAAGGTGGGGAAGTCGACGTTGGGAAGATCGCTGACCGGCAGCAGCCGGTAGCCCATGATGCCGAACACCAGAATGCCGGTCATGACCAGGGTCGTCATCACCGGCCGGCGGATGAATAGCTCGGCGATACTCATGGCTGCACTTCCCGGACTTTGGTTCCCTGCACGAGGCGGAGCTGGCCGTCGGTGACCACTCGCTCGCCGGCCTCGACCCCCTTCTCCACCACGGTCTGCTGATCGAGCGTGCGGCTCACCGTCACCGGCCGCGATTCCACGGTGAGGTCCGGCTTGACTACGAAGACATACTGGCCCTGCTGCCCGTTTTGAATCGCCTGAGAGGGAACCACGATGGCGTTCGGCTGGGTGGCCAGGGTCAGCACGACGTCCACGTACTCGCCGGGCCACAGC
>JACQDI010000211.1 GCA_016201195.1 Acidobacteriota bacterium
AAGAACCCGCGATTGACGTGGTTTGCCAGAGTATGACAGAATTCAGGTCAGCACGAAACGGGAAGGCGCGGGGAGTGAAGGATTGATGAATCGCATCCGATGGATCCTAGCTGGGATTGGGCTGTGGGCCACGATTGCCGCCGCGCAGCCGCCCCACAATCGCCTGACCCGGGAGGAGATCGCCGAAGGCTGGCTCCTGCTGTGGGACGGGGAAACCATGTTCGGCTGGGAGGCCCATGGCGGCGAGTGGCGCATCGCCAACGGGGTCCTGATCGGTGATGCGGCCGAGGGCGGGTGGCTCGGCACCACCACTGCGTTCGCCGACTTTATCCTCAAGGCCGAGTTTCGCACGGCGGCTGACGGCAACAGCGGCATGTTCCTGCGCTCCACCCGCGAAGGGGCGCCTCATCAAACCGGATACGAGCTGCAAATCTACGACGAGCACCCCGCCGGCTACAACACCGGCAGCCTGGTCAATTACGCGAAGGCCTCCGAAGCCAAGATCATTCCAGGCCAGTGGAACAGCTTCGAGATCACCGCCGCCGGCAGCCACTTCGGGGTGGTCTATAACGGCACGAAGGTGCTGGATGCCGCCGACGCCACCCACGCCATGGGTGTCATCGGGTTGCAATACAACCGCGGCAAAAAGATCGAGTTCCGCAACCTCAAGCTGCGGCCCCTGAACCTGAAGCCGATTTTCAACGGCCAGGATCTGACCGGCTGGAAGAAGGTGGCTCGCAACAACGTCAAGGCGCCGCCGGAGTGGTCGGCGCGCAACGGCGCCATTCACGTCGAGAAAGGCCCCGGGCAACTGGAAACCGAGCTGACCTGGGACGATTTTGTCCTGCAACTGGAGGTGCGCTGCAACGCGAGCGGCCCCACCCACCATCCCAACAGCGGCGTATTTTTCCGGGGCGACAAGGGCAGGTTCTGGAGCGGGTACGAGTCGCAAATCCGCAACGAGTACAAGGAAGGAAACCGCAACGCGGCGGTTGATTTCGGCACCGGCGGGGTCTACTTTTTCCAGCCCGCCCGCCGTGTGGTGAGCAACGACAACGAATTTTTCACGCAGACCATCATCGCCCAAGGCCGCCACATCAGCACCTGGGTCAACGGCTACCAGGTCGCCAACTACACCGACGCGCGCCCCGAAGGCGCCGAGGTGCGCACGCAGGCCCGCCTCGCCGCCGGGCCCATCAGCCTGCAAGCCCACGACCCGACCACCAACCTGGATTTCCGCAACCTCCGCATCACCCCGTTGCCGAAGAGGCAGTAGTGGCAGAGCAGATCTAGCCTGCCCATGCGATAATCGAGTCGATGGAATTTGTCCTCAAGGACGTCGAGTCCCAAGCCCCGGTTCTCATCCGTGCCGACCGGCGCATGACGGATGACGAGTACTATGATTTCTGCCAGGCGAACCCCGATCTGCGCATTGAACGCTCGGCTGAAGGAGAGATCCTCATCATGGCTCCGACGGGAGGAGAGACCTCGGATCGAAACATTGATCTGTCCGCCCAGTTGCATACCTGGGCCAGGCGAGACGGCCGGGGAAAGGTCTTCGATTCCAACGTCGAGTTTGTTCTTCCCAGCAGCGCCGCCCGCTCTCCCGACGCCTCGTGGGTTGAGCGCTCACGCTGGGATTTGCTGACCCGGGAGCAGAAGCGGAAGTTTCCGCCTCTGTGTCCCGATTTCGTCGTGGAGTTGACGTCGCCGTCCGACCGACTGGACCAGGTTCAGGCGAAGATGCGGGAGTGGATGGAGAATGGTGTCCAACTCGGTTGGCTGCTCGACGCCGACCATCGCACCGCCTACATCTATCGTCCGAACCGCAAGCCGGAGAAGTTACTGGATCCCCGCCGTTTGGTTGGGGAGGGACCAGTGGGCGGGTTTGTCCTGGAACTGGCGTACATCTGGAGCCCGGATTAGTCTACTTCACTTCCTCCGGACTCACCGGAATTGACTTCAGGAACGACACCAGATCGAGCAACTGTTTGCGGTTGAACACGGTCCCGTAGTCGGCCGGCATCGGGGAATGCTTCTCCACAGCTACCGATTCGATCTGGTCCTTGTAAAGCGTTCGCAGCACCGGCGGCAGAGTGGCGGTGTCATAAACGCGGATCAGTTCGCGGGTTTCCTGTTTCTTGATCCCGGTGATGCGCTGGCCGGACTTGGTGGTGATCGTGACGGGCTCGATGCTGAGGCGGGCGTCCGGCTCGAGGATGTCGCGCAGGATCTCGCGCGCGGGCCGCGAGCCGGCGGCAGTGAGATCCGGCCCCACCTCCGCCCCGCGCGCCTGAAACTGGTGGCAGGCGGCGCAGCGCTTCTCGTTCGCGGCGTCAAAGAACAGCGCCCGGCCAGCCTCTGAGTCGCCGGCGTTGGGATCGGAGGGCTTCGCCGCCGGCTTGTTCTCCGGGGCCGGCGCGGCAGGTGCGGGGGTTGAGGGTTGGCTCTCTCCGCCCGAAAGCGTGAGGATGTAGGCTACCACTGCCGCG
>JACQDI010000212.1 GCA_016201195.1 Acidobacteriota bacterium
CGCCCCGTTGCGACTTGCTGCTGGTAGTCGGCTCCGACAATAGCTCCAATTCGCGGCGGCTGGTGGAGGTCAGCAACAAACTGGGCACCTCGGCGCGCCTGGTCGACGACGCCGGCGAGGTGGACCCGGCTTGGCTGGCCACGGCCTGCAAGGTCGCCGTCACCGCCGGGGCCTCCGCTCCCGAGCACCTGGTGCAGCAACTGATCGCTCACCTCCAGCACTTCGGTTTCCACCGGGTGGAGGAGGTGGAGTTGGTCGAGGAAGACGTCCGGTTCGCGCTGCCCCCGGAACTGGCCTCTGCTTCCACGCGACTGACCCAGATTGCCAACGTATGAGGGCCGAGAGCCAAGCCGTTTCGACCGCTTTGGCTCCAGCGGCCGCCCGGCTGGAGGCCCCAGACGGCCTCCGCCAAGCCATCCGTCAGGCTGCGCGGTACCTACTGAACCTGCAAGCGGACGCCGGCTATTGGGTTGGCGAGCTGGAAGCGGACACGACACTCGAGTCCGATTACGTCCTGTTGCAGTTATGGCTCGACCCTCCCGGGCCGGACGGGCGCTGGGTTCCCAAGCAGGCCGAGAAAATCCAGGAAGCAGCGCGCTACATCCGCAGCCGGCAGTCGCCGTCCGGGGGCTGGAACATCTACGTGGACGGCCCGGATGAGATCAGCGCGTCGGTGAAGGCCTACTTCGCTCTGAAGCTGGCGGGTGACGACGCCGGCGCCCCGCACATGGCGGCGGCGCGGCGGCGCATCCTCGATCTGGGGGGCGTGGAGCGATCCAACAGCTACGCCCGCCTGTACCTCAGCTTCTTCGGGCTCTACGACCGGGAGAAGACGCCGACGATCCCGCCCGAGTTGATCCTGCTTTCGCCCTCGGCCTACATCAACATCTACGAAATGTCATCCTGGACGCGGGGTATTGTGCTGCCCCTGTCGATCCTGTCGGCGCGCCGCCCGCGGCGGCCCGTGCCCGCGGGTTTTTCGATCGCCGAGATCTTTTCCGGCGTCCCTGAGCCAGAGCACCGCGGGTGGAGCTGGGCCAATGCCTTTCGGACCCTCGACCGGCTGCTGAAGCTCTGGGAGAGGTCGGGCTTCCTGCCGGCGCGGGAGCGGGCCATCCGCGAGGTGGAGAAATGGATCCTGGAGCGCCTGGAGACCTCCGACGGGTTGGGCGCCATCTATCCCGCTATGATGAACGCCATCATGGCATTGCACGAGCTGGGCTATGACGCCGACCACTCGGTGTTGCGCAAGGCCATCTCAGAGTTTGAGGATCTCACCATCCGCGAGCGCGGCACGATGCGGGTCCAACCGTGCTTCTCTCCCCTATGGGACACGGCGATCGCGGCCTTTGCGCTGGGCGTGGCTGGGGAAACCGGACCAGCCCTCGACCGCGCCGGCGAATGGCTCCTCAGCAAGGAAATCCGCCGCCGTGGGGATTGGGCGGTCAAGAACCCTCATGCCGAGCCAGGCGGCTGGTTTTTCGAGTTCAACAACGAGTTCTACCCCGACATCGACGACACGGCGATGGTGTTGCTGGCGCTCCAGTATTGCAGGTGCGAAAGCCGGGCGGCCGAGCGGCGGGCGGTCGAATGGATCCTATCCATGCAGTCCAAAGACTGCGGATTCGCTGCCTTCGATAAGGACAACGACCGCTGGATCCTGACCCAGGTGCCGTTTGCAGACCACAATGCCATCCTCGACCCCACCTGCCCGGACATTACCGGGCGGGTGACAGAAGCCCTGTGCAGGACTGATCTAGCCGGCCTCGATCATCCCGCAGTCCGCCGGGCGGTCAGCTACCTGAGGCGGACGCAAGAGCCGGACGGAAGCTGGATGGGGCGTTGGGGCGTCAACTACATTTACGGCACCTGCTTTGCCCTGCGGGGGCTGCGCGCCGCCGGGGTCGACGCGCGGGAGGCCTCGATCCTGCAGGCTGGGGAGTGGATTCGCTCCTTCCAGAATCCCGACGGAGGGTGGGGCGAAAGCTGCCGCAGCTACGACGATCCGGCACAAAAGGGAATCGGGCCAAGCACCGCCTCCCAGACCGCCTGGGCGCTGCTGGGCTTGTTCGCCTCGGGCGACTACTCGAGCGGCAGCGTCAGCCGGGGCGTCCGTTACTTGCTCGAGACCCAGAACGCCGGCGGCGAATGGGAAGATGGCTGGTACACGGGGACGGGCTTTCCCCGCGTCTTTTATCTGAAGTATCATTTGTACGCGAAATATTTTCCGTTGCTGGCTCTGGCCGAGTACGCCAACCACAGATCGAGAGATTCCCAATGAGATTTCCCATCGGCATGGCCGCCTCCATGGCCGGCTACATCGTGAAGAACAAGCTGCGCCCCCGGCCGGAGTGGCAAGGGGCGCCTTCGGGCCGGCCCACGGACAGCCCGTTTCCCATCCTGAGCAGCAAGCCTGCCGCGGTCGAGCCCAAGGGCGCACTCAGCACCAATCCGATGCTGAAGAAGCGGTTTCCGCTGGTGCTCATGCTCGAGCCGCTGCACGCCTGCAACCTCACCTGCACCGGCTGCGGGCGCATTCGCGAGTATGAATCGTCCATCACCGAGCGGATCCCGCTCGAGGAATGTCTGGCGGCGGTGGACGAGTGCGGGGCGCCGATCGTTTCGATCTGCGGCGGCGAGCCGATGATGTATCCGCAGATCGGCGAGCTGGCAGCGGGTATCCTCGAGCGCAAGAAGCACATTTACCTCTGTACCAACGGGATGTTCATGGTCAAGCGCCTGCACGAGTTCAGGCCCCACCGCAGCTTCTTCTTCAACGTCCACCTGGACGGCATGGAGAAGACCCACGACATTTGCGTGGAGCGGGAGGGGGTGTTTCGCGACGCGATCGAGGGCATCCAAGCGGCCAAGAAGGCGGATTTCCTGGTGTGCACCAACACCACCGTGTACAAGGAAACCAAGATGCAGGAGATCTGGGAGCTGTTCGAATACCTCGAGCAGTTCGGCGTCGACGGGCACATGCTGTCGCCGGCGTACGGCTACACGGCGGTGGACGACCGGGAGATTTTCATGACCCGGGAGAACATCCGCGAGAAGTTCCAGGACCTGGACAAACTAGCCCGGCGCTTCAAGCTCAACAACACGCCGGCGTACGTGGATTTCCTGAAGGGCGACCGGGAACTGCCCTGCACCGCCTGGGGTAATCCGACTTACAACATCAAAGGCTGGAAGGGCCCCTGCTACCTCATCACCGACGCGCACTACAAGACCTTCGAGGAGCTGATGACCCAGACGCCGTGGGAAAATTACGGCCACGGCGGCCCCGACCCCCGCTGCCAGGACTGTATGGTTCACTGCGGGTATGAGCCCTCCGCCGCGCTGGGGATCAACGCGAAGCGGGGGGACGGGTTCCGGATGCTGACCTGGGCACTGCAATGAAAAGAAAGGCAAAAGGCAAAAGGCAAAAGGCAAAAGGCAAAAATCAAGGAAGGGAACATTTTCTTAAGAAAAAGCTGCGAAGCATCCTTGATTTTTGCCTTTTGCCTTTTGCACTTTGCCTTTTGCCTTGGGTTTAAGCAGTGGTCCTGGTTACGGGCGCCTCCGGCTTCGTAGGGGGGCATGTGGCCCGGGCGTTGGCCGGGCGCGGCGAGAGGGTGAGGATTCTGGTCCGGCCCACGAGCGACCGGCGTGGCATCGCCGATCTGGATGTCGAGCGGGTGACTGGCGATTTGCGGGACCCGGATTCGCTGTCGCGGGCGGTGGCCGGCTGTGAGTTGGTCTACCACGTGGCCGCGGATTACCGGCTATGGGCGCGGGATCCAGGCGAGCTGTACCGGGCGAACGTGGACGGCACGCGGAACTTGCTGGAGGCCGTCCGGCGCGAAGGCGTTCGCCGGGTAGTCTACACCAGCACGGTGGGCTGCATCGGCATCCGGGGCGATGGGACGCCGGGTGACGAGGATTCGCCGGTAAGCCTGGAGGAAATGACGGGCGCTTACAAGCGTTCCAAGTTCCAGGCTGAGCAGGTGGCGCTCGAATACGCGCGGACCGGCCTCGACGTGGTGGTGGTCAATCCCACCGCGCCGGTCGGCGATCGGGACGTGAAGCCGACGCCGACTGGAAAGATCATCGTGGACTTTCTGCTGGGCCGCATGCCGGCCTATGTGGATACCGGGCTGAACCTGGTGGACGTGCGCGACGTGGCGCAGGGCCACTTGGCGGCCGCCGAGCGGGGCCGCAGCGGCGAGCGCTATATTCTGGGCGCCCGGAACATGACGCTGCGGGAGATCGTAGAGGAATTAGCCCGCCTGGGCGGCCGGCCGGCGCCTAAGGTGCGAATCCCCTACGCGGTGGCCTGGACCTACGCGGCGGCGGGGACTGCGTTGGCAAACCTGACCGGCCGGGAGCCGCGGGCGCCGCTGGACGCGGTTCGGATGTCGCGCAAGAAGATGTGGGTGCGCATCGACAAGGCGGAGCGCGAGCTGGGCTTCGCCCCCGGACCGGTGGAGGAAGCCCTGCGGCGGGCCATTGAGTGGTTTCGCGAGAACCAGTATTGCTGATCGTCGCCGCTGATCGGCGGGAGTTGGCCGGGCTCGAGCGCAAGCTGAACGGCCTGGCGGCGGTTGATTGGGGCCTGCGCTGGGCGAGGCAGGGAAGGCTGGGCGTGCGGCCGGTGGTGATTGTGGCCAACGGCGCCGGCCGGCGGAATGCGGCCCGGGCCGTGGAAATCGCCTGCGGCCGGTGTTCGGTTGGCGCCGTGGTTTCGACCGGTTTGTGCGGCGCGCTCGATCCGGCACTGGCCGTGGGCCAGTTGGTGATCGCCGATCGGGTGGTTTCGCTCGATCCGCCCGCGGAGTTCCCAGCGCGATGGCCGGGAAGAACGCAGGCGGCCGGAAGCCCGGTGTTGACTGTGGACCGCCTGGTGCAGACGGCCGAGGAAAAGGGCCGGCTGCGCTCCACTGGCGCGGTGGTGGTCGAGATGGAGGCGGCCGGCGTGGCCGTGGAGGCGCAGAGGCGGGGCTTGCCGTTTTTCTGCGTCCGCGTGGTGAGCGATGGCGCCGGCGAGTCGTTCGAGATCGACTACGACCGGGCGCGGCTCGCCGGCGGCGGGTTTTCGGTTCCGCGACTGGCGGCCCAGGCCGGGGTGAACCCGGCGCGGTGGAAGGAGTTACTCGGGTGGCGGCGCCGCATCGAGCGAGGCGCCACCGTGTTGGGAGATGCTCTTGGGAGTCTCCAGTTTGAAACTTGAAACAGCCGAGGCGACGACTCCGTCCACCGGACTGATGCGGGCGGCCGTCTACCGCGGCGGGGGCGAGGTCCGGGTGGAGGAGGTGCCGGTACCCGCCATCGGGCCGGGCGAGTTGCTGGTGCGGGTGGAAGCCTGCGGCATTTGCCACACCGATCTGAAAAAGATCGCCTATAACCTGCTGCCGCCCCCCCGGATCTACGGCCACGAGACCGCCGGTGTGGTGGCCGAAGTGGGCCGCGGGGCCGGGCAGTTCCGGGTGGGTGACCGGGTGGCTTTGTTTCATCATATTCCGTGCCGGAATTGCTTCTACTGCCGCTACCGCCTGTATGCCCAGTGCCCCACCTATAAGCGGGTGGGCATCACCGCCGGGTGGGAGCCGGCCGGGGGAGGCTTTGGCCAGTACGTGCGGGTGATGGACTGGGTCGTCCGCGACGGGGTGGTGCGGGTTCCCGATGGAATCTCACCAGACCGGGCCTGTTTTGTCGAGCCGGTGAATACCTGCTTGAAGGCCGTTGTAAAATGCGAAATTCGCGCAGGCGAGGTAGTGGCGGTGCTGGGACAGGGGCCGATCGGCCTGTTGTTCACCATGTTGGCGGCCCAGTGGGGGGCGGTGGTGTATGCGACCGACCCCCTGGCGGCACGCCGGGATCTGGGCGCCCGGGTGGGTGCCCGCCGGGTGTTCAGCTCTTCCGGCGAGGAAGCGGCCGAAGCGCTGCGGGCGGCCACGGAAGGCCGCGGCGCTGACGCTGTCATCGTGGCTGCCGCCGCCCCGGGCCTGGTCGAACAGGCCATCCGCCTCTCCCGACCGGGCGCCCGCATCCTGTTGTTTGCCCAGACAGCGGCAGGCGAGAAGATCGAACTGGATGGGGCAAATATTTGCGCCCAGGAGCGCACCGTGCTAGGCTGCTATAGCGCAGATGTTGATTTACAGGAGGCGTCTGCCCGGCTGGTATTTAGCGGGGAATTGCCGGTTGAAGATCTGATCTCGCATCGCGTGCCCCTGGATCAGATCGGTTCCGGCATTGAGATGGCCATGCATCCGGATAGCCGTACGCTGAAGATTATTGTGCA
>JACQDI010000239.1 GCA_016201195.1 Acidobacteriota bacterium
CGTGTTGCTCGCCGGCCTCGCCGCTTCGAACTGGTGGAATCCTCCGTATCCGTTCGGTTACGAGGACAACCTGGCTGTAGTGGACTTCATCCGGCTCCAGCAGCAGGCCGCCGCCTGGCTGTTGCGAAACGTACCGAATCACACCGTAACCACCGCCTGGCCGTTGACCGACGCGCTGTCCAATCCGCTCTCCGGCTACGTCGCACGGCCGCTGCGGGTCACGGAAGTCGAGAATTTCCAGCCGGCAGCATGGAACGCGGTCGATGCCGGCAAGCTCCAGGTGGTGGCGCTATACTCGCGAAGCTGGGAACCGGCGCGCGGCTGGCAGCGCTGGCCGCCCGTCGCCCGCCTGCTCGAACGCTACTTCGGCTACACGCCGCAGATTCCCCGCGAGGAACTGATGGCGCGCTTCCACCTGCGCTCGGTGGCCCGCTGGGAGCGCCGCGGGCAGTGGATGGAGATTTTCGTTCGGTAGCGCGAAATACGGGAACGCGTCTGCCTCGATTGACAGCCCGTCTCGTTTGCGGTATTCGGTAGGTTTAGGACGAGGCCCGCATTGCCGCTAGTCGAAGGCTGCAAGCACGAACTAGAAATCACGATCGCACCGGAGACGGTGGAGCAGGAAACCGAACGGGTTGTCACCAAACTCGCGAGTCGCGCCAAGATTCCCGGCTTCCGGCCCGGCAAAGCGCCCGCGTCGATGGTGCGGATCCGGTTCGCCGACGAAATCCGCCAGCAGGTGATGGACGCCCTGATCCCCCGGCATCTCTACCAGCAGATCGAGGCCGAAGGGCTGCACCCGGTGGGCACGCCGGACGTCAGCGACGTGCACTTCCACCCCGGCGAGCCGCTGAAATTCAAGGCGGAGTTCGAAGTCCTACCCGAGTTCGAGCTCCAGGAGTATCGCGGGTTGTCCGTGAAGTACGACGATCCGGAGACGACCGAAGAAGAGATCGCGGAAGAGCTGGAGCGGATTCGGGAGAAGCACGCCGTGTACCGGAACCTCGACCCACGACCGCTGGCTGACGGCGACATCGCCGTGATCCGCTTGGAATCGAAGACGACACCGCAGGGCGTAGACCCGATCCGGCAGGAGGAGCTGACCGTGGAGATCGGCGGCAAGGAGACTCTCGCCGCCTTTACGGAAAGCCTTCGCGGGTTGAGCCCGGGCGACCAGTGTGATCTCGAGGTCACCTATCCCGAGGACTACGGCGAGCGGCGTCTGGCCGGCCAGACCGTCGCGTTTCATCTCCACGCGCACGGCCTGCGCAGCAAGGAACTGCCCGACCTGAATGACGAGCTGGCCAAAGACGAAGGTGATTTCCGGGACCTGGACGAGCTGCGCGCCCGCATCCGCTCCGAGATCGAGGCGGCCAAGCGGGATCACGCCCGGCGCGAGGCCAAGTCGAAGCTGCTCGAAGCGCTGGTCGACGCTCACGACTTTCCGGTGCCGGAGAAGCTGGTGGAACGGCAGATCAGCGCCCACGTGGAGCGCAGCCTCCGATCGCTCGCCCAGCAGGGCGTTGATCCCACCAAGGTGCGTCTGGACTGGAACAAGATCCACGAAGTGGAGCAGCCGCGCTCCACCCGCGAGATCAAGGCTGGGCTGATTCTGGACAGGATCGCCGCCGAGGAGAAAATCCGGGTGACCAACGAAGAGATCGACCGCCAGGTGCAGAGCTACGCGCGGCAGACCAGCCAGCCGGCGGCTGCCGCCCGCGCCAAGCTCGCCGAGCAGGGAGCGCTCGACCGGATGAGCACCCAGATCCGCAACGAAAAGACCTTAGAATTTCTGTTTGAACAAGCGAGGAAGGAGTAGTCCCGAACCCTATGGGCCTGGTGCCGATGGTCGTGGAGCAAACCAATCGGGGCGAGCGCGCCTACGACATTTACTCCCGTCTGCTGCGCGATAATATTATCTTCCTCGGTTTCCCCATCGACGACACGGTGGCCAACCTGGTGACGGCCCAGTTGTTGTACCTGGAGGCCGAGGATCCGGAGAAGGATATTTCGCTCTACATCAACTCGCCGGGCGGCTCGATCACCGCCGGCATGGCCATCTACGACACCATGCAGTTTATCCGTCCGGACATCACGACCTATTGCATCGGGCAGGCGGCGTCCATGGCTGCGCTGCTGCTGGCCGCGGGGACCAAGGGGAAGCGCTTTGCGCTGCCCAACTCGCGCATGCTGATCCACCAGCCTTCGCTGGGCGGCCTGTCGGGCCAGGCCACAGATATCGACATCCAGGCGCGGGAGATCCTGCGCATGCGGGAGATCACCAGCGAGATCCTCGCCCAACACACCGGCCAGGCGCTAGAGCGCATCCAGCGGGACGTGGAGCGCGACTTCATTATGAACGCCGAGCAGGCCAAGGAATATGGGCTGGTGGACGAGATCATTGTGAAGCACTAGGGCCTCACGGCAAGACGCAAAGCTCGCAAAGACCGCAAAGGTGTTTTTGGCGACCTTTGCGACCCTGGCGTCTTGGCGTGAGACAGGGTTTTCGAGGGGCGGCTCCCGGGGGTTCCTTAAAGGGCGCGAAGGGCGCAAAGAAAACTCCGGCAAGCCCCTTGCGGTCTTTGCGGCTCTGCAAGAGATATGATGATCCGTGGGGGCCGGTTTCATAGAAGGGTTTATTCATGAGGTGTTTTACAAAGGATCTATTGCCAAGCCACAGCCGATGGCCGCATAATGAGGGTTGGCCGCCGCTGGCGGCCGAGGGAGGGGTGAGTGGTAAAACGGGCCGGAGCGGATGATTCCTTGCGGTGTTCGTTTTGTCACAAGAGCCAGGAGGTAGTGGGGAAGCTGATCTCCACCCCCAGCGACTATCCCAAGGCCTACATCTGTGACGAGTGCGTCGCCGTGTGCAACTCGATTCTGGAAGATGACAAGGCCGAGCGCGCTCCCACGGGCGTCACGCGCCTGCAGCGTCCGCAGGAGATCAAGGAGTTGCTCGATCAGTACGTGATCGGGCAGGAGAGCCCCAAAAAGAAGCTGGCGGTGGCGGTCTACAACCATTACAAGCGCGTGTCCATGAACAGGCAGCGCATCGGCGACGTAGAGCTGGCCAAGAGCAACATCCTGCTGATCGGCCCCACCGGCACCGGCAAGACGCTGCTCGCCCAGACGCTGGCCAAGATCCTCGACGTGCCCTTCGCCATCGTGGACGCCACCACGCTGACCGAGGCCGGCTACGTAGGGGAGGATGTGGAGAACATCATCCTCAAGCTGCTGCAGGCCGCTGACGGCGACGTGCAGAAAGCCCAGCAGGGCATCATCTACATCGACGAAATCGACAAGATCGGCCGCAAGGACGAGAACCCCTCCATCACGCGAGATGTCTCCGGCGAGGGCGTGCAGCAGGCGCTGCTGAAGATCCTGGAGGGCACCGTAGCCAACGTGCCGCCCCAGGGCGGCCGCAAGCACCCCCACCAGGAGTTCACCCCGGTCGACACTACCAACATTCTGTTCCTTTGTGGCGGGGCGTTCGTGGGATTAGAGAAGGTGATCGGGCGGCGCGTGGGCAAGAAGGCGGTCGGCTTCCGCTCGCCCAGCGCGGCCGCAGAGGAAAAGTTGAAACCCGTGGCGCCCAACGGCCGGGACATCGACCTGCTGGAGCAGGTGCAGCCGCACGACCTGATCAAGTTCGGGTTCATCCCCGAGTTTGTGGGCCGCATGCCGGTGGTGGCGGTGTTGAGCGACCTGGACCGCGCGGCGCTGGTGCAGATCCTGACGCGGCCCCGCAACGCCATCGTGCGCCAGTATCAGAAGCTGTTTGAGTTCGAGAACGTCCGGCTGCGCTTCGACGACGGGGCGGTGGATGCGATCGCCGACCTGGCGCTGGAACGTAAGGTGGGCGCGCGCGGCCTGCGCATGATTCTGGAAGAGATGATGCTCGACCTGATGTATTATCTGCCGTCCTATAAGCGAGTGCGGGAATTCGTCCTGACCCGCGAGATGGTGATGAACCACGATTTGAACCTGAACCTCTTGGAGAAAGCAGGGTAACCCCGTCCCCAGGGCCCTCCCCGGATTCTTATGCAGACATCCCGAGAAAAGTCCGAGACCAAGCGGCTGCCGATGATGCCGATTCGCGACGTGGTCATCTTCCCTTACATGATGACCCCGTTCGTGGTGGGGCGGGAATCGAGCGTGCGCGCCCTGGAAGAGGCGCTGGCGGCGGACAAGAAGATTTTCCTGGCCACCCAGCACGACGCCTCGGTGGATGAGCCCCGACCCAACGAGATCTACAGCGTCGGCACCATCGTCACCATCGTGCAAAGCCTGAAACTGCCCGACGGCAACATCAAGGTGCTGGTGGAGGGTGTCGAGCGCGCACGGGTGGTTTCTATCAGCGAGGACGAGGGCTTTTTCCGCGCCATCGTCAAGACCAGCGCCTACAAGTTTGAGGGCGGCCAGCAACTGGAGGCGCTGATCGGCCGCGTCACGTCGCTGTTTGAGCAGTACGTCAAGCTCAGCCAGAACCTCAACTACGAGACGATGATCGCCGCCGTGCGGGTGGATGACCCGGGCAAGCTCTCCGACACCATCGGCGCCAACCTCCAGCTCACTATCGAGGAAAAGCAAGACTTGCTCGAGATCTTCGATCCCATCGACCGGCTCACCCGCGTGGCCGACGTGCTGGACATCGAGATCGAGAAGCTCAACATGGACCGCACCATCCAGGGGCGCGTCAAGCGCCAGATGGAAAAGGCCCAGAAAGAGTACTACCTCAACGAGAAGATCAAGGCCATCCAGAAAGAGCTGGGGCGCGGCGAGAAGAGCGAGTTCGACGAGCTAAAGAAGAAGATCGAAGCCGCCGGCATGACCAAGGACGCCCAAGAGAAGGCCGTGGCCGAGCTGAAGCGCCTGGAGAACATGCCGCCCATGTCGGCCGAGTCCACCGTGTCGCGCAACTACCTGGACTGGCTGCTGGCCGTGCCGTGGAAGAAGAAGTCCAAAGAGATCCGCGACCTGGCCTACGCCGAGAAGGTGCTGGAAACCGACCACTACGGGCTGGAAAAGATCAAGGAGCGCATCCTGGAGTTCCTCGCCGTGCGGCGCCTGGTGAAGAACCCGAAAGGCTCGATCCTTTGCTTCGTGGGGCCTCCCGGCGTGGGCAAGACCTCGCTCGGGATGTCCATCGCCAAGGCTACCGGGCGCAAGTTCGTGCGCCTCTCGCTCGGCGGCGTGCGCGACGAAGCCGAAGTTCGCGGCCACCGGCGCACCTACATCGGCGCCCTGCCTGGCCAGATCATCCAGATGATGAAGAAGGCCTCCACCCGCAACCCGGTGTTCATGCTGGACGAGGTGGACAAGATGTCCACCGACTTCCGCGGCGATCCTTCGGCGGCCCTCATGGAAGTGCTCGACCCGGAACAGAACTACATGTTCATGGATCACTACCTGGACGTGGAGTATGACCTGAGCAAGGTCTTCTTCATCTGCACGGCCAACGTGCTGCACACGATCCCGTGGGCGTTGCAGGACCGCATGGAGATCCTGCGCCTCAGCGGCTACACCGAGCAGGAAAAAGTCGAAATTGCCAGCCGCTTCCTGGTCAAGCGGCAGCGGCAGGAGACCGGCCTCAGCGAGAAGCAGCTCAGCTTCGCCAACGACGGCGTGGTGCGGATCATCCAGGAATACACGCGCGAGGCCGGCGTGCGGAACCTGGAACGCGAGATTAGTAACGTCTGCCGCAAAGTGGCTCGCAAAGCGGTCAAGACGCCCAAGGAGCAATTCTCCATCCAGTTGACGGCGGAGAACGTGCCAGAATATCTGGGTGTCCCCAAGTTCCGTGACCTCGTCGCCGAGAAGAAAAACGAGATCGCCACCGCAGTGGGCCTCGCCTGGACCGAGGTCGGCGGCCAGTTGCTGCGCGCCGAAACCACGCTCATGGAGGGCAAGGGTAAGCTGATGCTGACCGGCAAGCTGGGCGACGTGATGCAGGAGTCCGCCCAGGCGGCCATGAGCTATGTCCGCTCCCGCTCCCACCAGCTCGGCCTGCCGCGGGATTTTTACCGCAACCTGGACGTGCATGTACACGTGCCGGAAGGCGCCATCCCCAAGGACGGCCCCTCGGCGGGAATCACCCTGGCCACCACGCTCGTCAGCGCCCTCACCAAGATCCCCGTGCGAGGCGACGTGGCCATGACCGGCGAGATCACCCTGCGCGGCAAGGTACTGCCCATCGGCGGCCTCAAGGAGAAGCTTTTGGCCGCCCACCGCCACGGCATCTTCGAGGTGATCCTGCCCAAGGACAACGAAAAGGACCTGCCCGACATCCCGGAGAATATCCGCCAAGTGATGAACCTGCATTTTGTGGAGGACATGGACGAAGTGCTGCAGTACGCGCTGGAGAAGCCGCTGGAGCAGCTCGCCGTCCCCCTGGCCCCGGCCGTGGAACTGGCCCAGCCGGTGGCCGAAGAAAACGTGACGCATTAGAAGCGATCAGCTAACAGCCATCAGCCTTCAGCAACCAGCCCTCGTGGCCGGCCCGCTGAAAGCCGAGTGCTGAATGCTGAAGGCTATTAGTTAGTGAAAATCCCGCAATTTGGTGATCGAGCGATTTGGTGGCGACGTGATTGACTGGGTTGTCAACCACCAAATCACCAAATCATAAAATCACCAAATCCCCCTGAGGTCTCTATGTCTACTACAACCCGCATTCAAGAGAATGAGCTGGATCTAGCGAAGCTCAAGGAAATGAACATCACCAAGCTGAACCAGGTGGCCAAGGACCTGGGCGTGGTCGGCGCAGCCGGCATGCGCAAGCAGGACCTCATCTTCAAGGTCCTGCAAGCCCAGGCCGAGAAGAGCGGCCAGATCTTCTCCGAAGGCGTGCTCGAGACGCTGCCCGACGGCTTCGGCTTCCTGCGCGCCCCGGAGTACAACTACCTGCCCGGCCCCGACGACATCTACGTCTCGCCGTCACAGATCCGCCGGTTCGATTTGCGTACTGGTGATACTGTATCAGGCCACGTGCGCCCGCCCAAGGAAGGGGAGCGGTATTTCGCGCTCATCAAGGTCGAGGCGATCAACTTCGAGCCGCCCGAGGAGGGCCGCAACAAGATCTTCTTCGATAATCTCACACCGCTTTACCCGAGCGGCCGTATCCAGCTCGAGACGGTGAAGGAAAACCTCTCCGGCCGGGTGATGGACCTGCTCACCCCCATCGGCAAGGGCCAGCGCGGTCTGATCGTTTCGCCCCCGCGCGCCGGCAAGACCATGCTTCTGCAGTCCATCGCCAACTCCATCACTACAAACCATTCTGAGATCACCCTGATCGTGCTGCTCATCGACGAGCGGCCCGAAGAGGTAACCGACATGCAGCGGACGGTGAAAGGCGAGGTCATCAGCTCGACCTTCGACGAGCCGGCCTCGCGCCACGTGCAGGTGGCCGAGATGGTGATCGAGAAGGCGAAGCGACTGGTGGAGCACAAGCGAGACGTGGTCATCTTGCTCGACTCAATCACGCGGCTGGCGCGGGCCTATAACACGGTGGTGCCGCCGTCGGGCAAGATCCTCTCGGGGGGCGTGGATTCGAACGCGCTCCAGCGGCCGAAGCGGTTCTTCGGCGCGGCACGGAACATCGAGGAGGGCGGCTCGCTGACCATCATTGCGACGGCTCTGATCGACACCGGCAGCCGCATGGATGACGTGATCTTCGAGGAGTTCAAAGGCACCGGCAACATGGAGGTTCTGCTGGACCGCAAGCTGGTGGATAAGCGCGGCAAGACCAAGAGCAACGCCGAGTTCCTGGCGGCCATGTCGGGCTGACGCCACCAAATCACCAAATCACCAAATCGTCTTCGCCTTCTCCCGCAGCTCGTTCTTCCTGATCTTCCCCGTGCCCGTCTTGGGCAGCGGCCCGAACACCACTTGCTTGGGGCACTTGAAGTGCGCCAGGCGTGCGCGGCAGAATTCGATCAGCTCCTCGGCGGTGGCGGTCTGCCCCGGTTTTAGCGCCACGTGGGCCAGAGGCGCCTCACCCCACTTCTCGTCAGGAAGAGCGACCACCGCCGCTTCGAGCACCGCCGGGTGCTCATAGAGCGTCTTCTCCACCTCGACCGAGGAGATGTTTTCGCCGCCCGAGATGATGATGTCCTTCTTGCGGTCGCGGATCGACACATAGCCATCGGGCTCGACCACGGCCAGGTCGCCCGAATGGAACCAGCCGCCGCGAAACGCCTCTTCCGTCGCTTCCGGGTTGTTGTAGTAGCCCAGCATGACGTTGTTGCCGCGCATGAGGATCTCGCCCATGGTCGTCCCGTCGGCGGGAACGTCACGCATTTGGCCATCGACCACCCGCATATCCGTGCCGGCGACGAGGTAGGGAACGCCCTGCCGGGCCTTGACCCGGGCGCGTTCGGCGGCGGGCAGAGAGTCCCACTCCGGGCGCCAGGCGCAGATGGAATGCGGGCCATAGGTCTCGGTAAGGCCGTAAACGTGAGCCACGTCAGCCCCCATTTCCTCGGCGGCGCGGATCACCGCCGGCGAAGGCGGCGCGCCCGCGGTGACGATCTTCAGCCCGTGCTCAAAGCGGATCCCGTTCTGCGTGCAGTAAAGGGCGAGGCTCGAAACCACCACCGGCGCCCCGCACAGGTGGGTTACGCCCTCCCGGCGAATCAGCTCCACGACCGCCTCCGGCCTCACCTCCCGCAGGCACACATGACGCCCGCCCGCCCCGGTGATCGCCCATGGAAAACACCACCCGTTGCAGTGAAACAGCGGCAGCGTCCACAGGTAGACCGTGCGCGCCGAAAGCCCGTGCTCCACGATCTCCCCCAGGGCGTTCAAGTAGGCGCCCCGATGCGTGTACATCACGCCCTTCGGAAATCCCGTCGTCCCGCTGGTGTAGTTGATCGCGATCACCCCGTTCTCCTCCGGAGTGGCAGCAGGGTGAGCCTCCGGCTTGCCCTCCTCGATCAACTCTTCATACTGATCGATGACCTCGGTGACCTGCCGCAATTCTTCCGGCATGATCTGCGGATCCGCAATCAGCACCTTCGCCCCGCAGTGTTTTAGGATCCAAGCGAGCTCCCCCGCCTGCAACCGGATGTTCAGCATCACCAGCACGGCGCCCATCAGCGGCACTGCGAAGTGAGGCTCGAGCGCCGCCGGCGTGTTGGGCGCAAGCACCGCCACGCGATCCCCCGGCGCGACCCCCCGCGCTGCGAGCGCCCAAGCCAGCCGGTGAATGCGGCGATTAAACTCCGTGTAAGTGAACCGCCGCTCGCCGTCCACCACCGCGATGCGCTCGGCGTAGACAGCCACGCTTCGCGCGAGAAAATCGAGTGGGGTCAGAACGTTGATCATGGCAGGATGGCGATAATGCGAGCAGGACCCCCGGTACCGCCCTTGATCTTCATCGGCAGCGCCACCAGGGTCGCCCCGGCGGCCGGAACCTTGTCCAGGTTCGCGACGTTCTCCAGGCCATAGATCCCCGCGCTGTTCAGGATCCGATGGGTCATGAAGTCTTTTGAGGGCCCGTAATCCATGCTCGCCGTGTCGATGCCCACCCCCGAAACCTTGCGCTTCACCAGTAGCTCTGCCGCCGGCCGCGAAATGCCTGGGAAGTGCAGGTTCGACGCGTCTCCCGGCTTGTCGTCGCCCAGGTATTGCTTCTTGTTGGGCCAGCGCTTGCCCCAACCGGTTCGCACCAGCACGATCGTGCCGGCCGGGATCCCCCCGTGCGCTTTCTCCCAGGCGGCGATATCGGCCGGTGTCAACTGGTAGTCGCGGTTCTTGGCGCACGCCGCCGCAATGTCGATCACCAGGGCGGGGGCGATCAATTTGGAGAGCGGAATCTGGTCGGTCGTGAGCTGCCCCTCGGCGAAGTGAATGGGGCTGTCGAGATGCGTGCCCCCGTGCTCGCTCGCCTCAAAGCTGGCCGACGAGTACCAGTAGCCTTCCGGCGAAACGCCCCAGACGTC
>JACQDI010000240.1 GCA_016201195.1 Acidobacteriota bacterium
CCCGAAGAAGCTTTCAGCGACGGAGCGCAGTCGCTCAACTTCGACCAGTTCGACCAAATGATGCACGATCTCCAGCCATATGTAAAACTATGGCGGGAGCTCAGAAACCGATTTTGATGGAGACCCAGGCGAGATTCAGGTTGGGTGGTTCCGGGATTGGGAGCGAAACCTAGCCGCAATGGAGGAGTACCGGAAGCGTAAAGGTTATGAGCCGTATGTAAACGCGAAGCTTCAACGCTTTAACGCATCCTCGATCCAGGGTGGGGTCGCTTCCATCAGCCGGCCCAGCTCCGGGGCGACCTCCAGCATCTTTTCCCGCATCCTCCACGCCACCTCGCGGTAAGCGAAGTGCCCTTTCACCCCGGAGCGCACGCGCGCGATGTACTCGGCCTCAGCGAAATCCATTTTGTAGAGAAAGCGCATGCGGGTGGCGAACGGCAGCAGGTACTCAGCCGCCCGCGGGGAACCCAGGCTTTCGCGGGCCTGCCGGGCTTTCTCCAGGGCTTGGTGATACACGCGCTCCAGGCCCGCCTCGCGGATCGTCGCCGGGATCTCGACCCCCAGCTTGTCGGTAAATTCCTGCCGGACCTGCTGGCAGCGCCGGTGGCGGTGCAGGTCGCGGTAGGCGCCGATGTCGGTGACTATATCGAACACAAAGGCATAGCCGCTGCGAAACTCGCGCAGCAGCTCGTCGCGGCCGGGACGCCCCGCGAGCGCCCCATCCATCACCTCGCGCTTGCGCGCCGCACTCCATCCCGAGACCTGCTCGTAGATCGCCCGGAAGGGCCGGTGCGTCACCGGATAGAGCAGTGTCGCCACGATTTCATCTACCGTATCGCTGGGACGAACCAGGTCGACCGACGTCTCGGCCGGCATGGGCGGGCAGGAAAAATTCTGAGCGGCCCAGGCGGCCACCCGCAGCCGCGCCTGTTCGGAGTACACATCCGGATCGGCGTGGCGTGCGAGGGTGGGGGCGAGCGGCTCCTGCGCCGTGGCCTGGTCCCAGGCACAGGCGGGCGGCGCCGCGCAGGCCTCGGCCATCTCCTCGCGGATCTCGCGCACCTCCCGGTAGGGACTCACGGCGAGCCGCCGCATCTGCTTTTCGAGCGTGCGGATGCTGGTCACCTGCCCGATGTTGGTGGGGATGCCCAGGAACAACAGGTACCGCGCCACATCAAATGCCCGCGCGGCCATAGTGCGGCGGTAGGGCTCCGGCTTCATGGCCTCGGGCCGCGCGTTGCACTCGATCAGGTGATCCAAAACCTTCTGGTGGATGTCAAGATACGCGTCAATCAAGCCGCGGGCGGCGGCATTATATAGCCCTGCGGCGTCGGTCCCCGCGATCTCGGACGGCACGACTACACCGGCCCTCGAAAAATCCTGGTAGCGGCTCGACTTGGCCTGCCCGTCCCAGAGCGGCTCATCTTCGATCTCGATCGCCGCCAGCTCCGAGATGCCCTCGAAGCAGAAGATCGCGTGGCCTAGGTCGGCGATCGACGCGTGCCCGTACTGGAAGTAGTAGCTCTCGAGAAACGCCCGCTCGTCGTGGCTCCGCACCCACTCCAGGCTTTTCGCGATGGAGTCGGGTGAGCGGCTGTAACGCGCCAGCGCGTACGCCGACTTTTCCGGGGGCATTGGGGAGACTACAACCACGCGTTTTGCGGACATCAGGGGGATTATAGCAATGAGCTATCAGCTTTCAGCCGTCGGCCCGGCAAGCGCCGGAGCCTCGGAGTTTGCAGACTGCTGACAGCTTTTAGCGGAAAGCCTTATGCTGTTTCCATGACCGCAATTACCGTCGGCGTATCCACCATCCACGAGCGTGCGCAACTGCCGCGCCCGGCACACTCGGCGCAGGAAGACGCGGGCCTGGATCTGGTCGCCGCCGAAGAGCTTTGCCTCGGGCCCGGAGAGTGGGGAGCGGTTGGCACCGGCTTGATCCTGGAAATCCCGCCTGGCTACGAGGGGCAGGTGCGCCCCCGCAGCGGTCTCGCCTTGCGTCACGGAGTGACCCTGCTCAACTCGCCGGGCACCATTGATCCCGGTTACCGAGGCGAAGTTCGCGTCATCCTGATCAACCACGGCACGAGCGAATTCCACATCCGGCCCGGCGACCGCATTGCGCAGCTCCTTATCAGCTCCTACGCTGCCGTCGAGTGGAAGCTCGAGGCGAACCTGGGCGCGTCAGACCGAGGCGCCGGGGGCTTCGGTTCGAGCGGGGTATAATATCGTTATGCGACAGGACACGCCGATCCACACCTTCTGGTCGATCATCGGTATGACCGTGCTCGCCCTGGCCATCGCCCATTGGCGCGGGCTGCCCGGTGACAAGGCCATGCCCATCTTCATCATATGCATGATGCTGGGCGTGCCCCTCGGAGAGATCCTGGAGCGCTACTCGAAACGCCACAAGGCCAAATGAGCCGTTCGGAAGACCGTCTTCCCTACTCCGCGACGGCGGCGGCGCGGTCCAACCTTGGCATCTCTCAGGTGCCGGTTTCCATTCTGCTCGACCAGGTGCGCAGCCTTTACAACGTCGGCGCCTTCTTCCGCATCGCCGACGCGGCAGGCGCGAGCCGCCTCTACCTCACGGGGATCACCGGCCATCCGCCCAGCCGCGCCCTGACCAAAACCGCCCTCGGCGCCGAAGAGACGGTCGCCTGGGAGCACCACTGGGAGAAGGCGCCGGTGGTCGAGCGGCTCCGCGAGCAAGGGCAGGAGATCGCGGCGATCGAGACTTCGGTCCGGGCCATGGACCTCTATGAATGGGAGCCGCGCTTTCCCGTCTGTGTCGTGTTCGGGCACGAGGTCGAGGGAATCCGCCGTGAGATCAGCGAGCGGTGCGACGTCCACATCCGCATCCCGATGCTCGGGCGCAAGCACTCGTTGAATGTGGCCGTGGCCGGCGGCGTCGTGCTCTACGAGCTGTTGCGGAAGTACCGGGAGCGCGTTCAAGCGCTCCGGCGACGCACCACGAGTTAGATCCCACGGGCGCCAGCCCCGCAGAGCTCTGGCGTTCTCGCTAATCCGAGGTTTCTATGGAAGATACTCCGAGAAGGCAGAATAGGGGAGATCCGCTTGCGCGCGGGCGGGAAACCACCATTACGGTATGATGCCTCGGGGCCGCTCTTGCAGGTCAGTGCCGGAGCAAGAGAATCCTTTACATAGATTTAACGTCGCGCCGGAAACCTTTACTCCTCGTCAGGGGTTCTTATTAAATGATGCCACAAGCAACCATGCAGGACATGAGAACCACCTATCAGACGCAAGTCAGTTGGGAAGAGACAGAGTCCAGCCCGATTCGCATGAGTATCCGCAATCGGCGGCACAGCGAGCCGGCAGCGCCGCAGTCCTGGGAGGTTGCCAGGCCGACAGTTCTTTTGGTGATGTGCGCCGAAGGTTCCTCGTCCATGCTGGGAGGGCTTGAGGCTTTGGGTATAGAAATTGTGCGTGTTCCCAATTGCACCCAGGCGCGCCGGATTCTCGAAGAGTGCCCTGATGTCCGAACGGTTCTTACCGAACTCACTCTTCCCGACGGGGATTGGCGCACTGTGGTGGACGTCGTTGCGGCGTGTTGCGTCAACACCGAGGTCGTAGTCCTCGGCCGTGCTGTCGATGCCAGACTGCGGCGTCATGTGCTCGACAGCGGCGCATACGATTTGCTGGTCGAGCCCTGTCGCCCGGGAGAAGTGGGCCGGGTTGTAGGGGGCGCCGTGCTGACGAGCTACCGGCGCTATATCGGCATTTCGGGACTCAGCGTGGTTTGACACAAAACGGAGCACCCCAGTTCGTAATCTGTGGCAGGCAGCTTGGGCGACCAATAGCGCGGGCTGAACGAAATCTTTCCGCATAGTGAAACGAAGGCAGCCTGAAAGTCACTATATAAGTGAATGGCTCCTATAATAAACGTCGCCCATTCCGTCCGGCTGCGAAGCAGCGCCATCGGGGTGGTCGCGTTGGGGCTGGCCCTCTTTGGCCCCATGCTGTTTGCCCAGCATCCCACAGGCGGCAGCATTTCAGGCGTGGTGACGGATCCGCCCGCTTCAGTCATTCCGCATGCTGAAATCTCCGTTCGAAACGTGGCGACCAACACTGTTCGAAAACTCACATCCAACGAGGCGGGTCGTTACGAGGCGGCTGCGCTGCCACCCGGCGAATACGAAGTGACCGCCGCTGTGCCGGGCTTCGCCACCCTCGTGCGCCGGGGGATCGTTGTGACCGCGGGCCGCAAGGTGGTCGTCGATTTACCCATGCAAGTTTCGGTGGCCGTGGAAACAGTTACCGTCTCCGAGAGGCGGCCGTTGGTCGAAACCGACAGGACCGAGGTGAGCACGGTCGTTCCGCTGAAGGGCGCGATTCACCTTCCGGTCGACGGACGCCGCTGGCAGAATTTCGTCTTGCTGACGCCCGCCGCCACCAACGACGGCGGCTATGGCCTGGTCACGTTCCGGGGCATCAGCGGCAACTACAACAACAACATGATCGACGGCATGGACAACAACCAGGCCTTCTTCGCCGAGGCCAAGGGCCGCACGCGCATTCCCTATGGCATCAGCGCCGAAGCGATTCAGGAGTTCCAGGTGAGCGCGAGCAATTTTTCCGCACAGTACGGGCGCGCCGCCGGCGGCGTGATCGACGCCGTAACCAAGTCCGGGACCAACGATCTGCACGGCAGCTTCTTTTACCTGATTCGCGACGACGCGCTGAACGCAGAAAACTCCACCGCCAAGGCCCAGGGGATGCCAAAGGCCCAGGACCGTTGGCAGCAGTTTGGTCCCAGCATCGGTGGCGCGCTGCAGAGAAGCCGGCTGTTCTACTTCCTGAGCTACGATCAGCAGAAGCGAGAGTTCCCGGCAGGGGTCGTGCCCAACTCGGCGACCTTTCTCAGCTCACCTTGCACGGCGCCCGGCTGTTCCGATGTAGTGGCGTTCTACCACAGCCTGCAGGGGCCGCAG
>JACQDI010000140.1 GCA_016201195.1 Acidobacteriota bacterium
CGACGCCCCGCGCCAGCATGTCGTCCAGCCGGTCGAGAATGTCGTCCCAGCTGACGACCGCGACTTTGACGCCGGGCGCCACCATCCGCACCGCCTCCGCACACGCTCGCGGGGTTACGCCGCAGGCGTTGGCGATCACGCGAATGTTTCCCAGTCGCGGCGCAAGCCGCCCCATCAGCATCACGAAATCCCGCGCGTATCCGAGAGCCGGGTCTTTCTGCTTCTGCTTTTGCAGGATCGACATGGTGATCTCGGCCAGATAATCGAGCACCAGGTACTCGATCGGCCCCTGCTCGACCTGCCGCACAGGCGCCTCCAGCCAGTCGCCCCAGAAGCCTTGCCCATTCGCGATCCGTATTGACCTTTGCGTCTTAGCCTCCTTTGCGTCTTTGCGTGCGCTTCTTTGGATGGTCATTGTAGGGTCACGCCGTATAGCAGGGCTTGGATGGGCCGCTCGTGGGCGCGTAGGGGACTCAGCGCCAGATCCACCACAGGAGCACCGCCAGCAGGGCCGCGCCGGCAAGCAGCAGCGACAGCTTCCAGGGACGTCCGGGCGAGGCCTGCGGCTCGGTGGGACCGGCCAGCCGCAAGGCGGAGAGCACTCGGTTCTGGAGGTCCGGAGGCAGGCTGCGGATGACCTGAAAGATCTGGTCACGCCCCTGCTCGTCGGCTAGTATGATGGTTTCCGCCTCCGGGGCGCTGAGGGCCTTTTGCAGCTTGTCGCGCAGCTCGGGCGGCAGATCCTCGAGCGTGTGGTATACCTGGTCGCCCTCGCCCGAGGCCACCAGCACGCTGGAGGTCTTTACCAAGCCGATGGCCGAGCGATCGAACGGCCGGCCACAGCGCGGGCAGCGCTGGCGCGCCGCCTCCAGCATGGTCAGCTTCTGCGCGCAGTTCGGACAGGTCATGGCTTAGCCGGACCTACCCGGCCACCAGCAGGGATTCCGCCTGCCGGGCGAAATCGAGCACCACTTCAATGAACCCCAGCGCCGCCCGCGACAGCGGCTTGTCCCGGCGATAGATCAGCCCCAGGGTTCGCATCAAGGGCAGGGGAGCCAGGGCCACATCTTTCAGCTCCCGCGCCTTGATTTCCTCGCGGGCGCTCGAGACGGCCATGAACGCGATCCCCAAGCCGGCCATGACGAACCGCTTGATCATCTCGCTCGATTCAAGTTCCATCGAGATGCGGACGCCATCCTCGACCGGCTCCAGGAACTGGTCAATCTGCGCCCGGGTCCGGCCACTTTTGGGTAGCAACAAGGGATATTCAGCGGCCTCCTTGGCCGTGACCGACTTGGCGCGCGCCAGCGGATGGCCCGGCGGCGCCAGCAGCCGGATCTCGTCGCTGTAAATCTTGACGATCTCCAGTTTCCTTTCCTGGATAGGAAGTTGGGTGATGGCGAAGTCCACCGTGTTTTCGAGCACCGCCTGCACCGCCCGTGCCCCGTAGGCGCGGGACACCTGGATCTGCACCTCCGGGAACCGCTCTTTGTAATGGGAAAACACGTCGGGCAGGACATGAATGCAGGTGGCTTCGTTGGCGGCGATCACCAGTTCCCCTTTGGGGATGCGGTCCAGCTCGGCCACCGCTTCGATGGCCCGCCGCCGGACCTCCAGCAGTTGCTGGGCGTACTCGGCGAAGATCTTGCCGGCGGTGGTCAGCGAGATGCGGCTGCCGAAGCGCTCGAACAGCGCCGTGCCCAGTTCCTGCTCCATCTGGCGGATCTGGGCGCTGATCGCCGGCTGCGTCCGGAAACACGTCTGGGCGGCCCGGGAAAAGCTCTTCAGCCGGACGATTTCGAGGAAGGTGCGGAGCTGGTCGAAGTCCATTGGCGACTACACGCCCATCGAAAATATCAATCCGGCGGATAGAAATTATCGATTTCCATTCCAGGAAGCGGGCTTGTTAAATGGAGGTACTGCCCGGGTGGTGCGGCGGGAAAAAGTGTGGATACCGCAACCACGACAGCCGCTCCCCCGGGGGCCCTTGCCAAACGCGCCGCCCCAATTATAGCATCAGGTATGCGCTCGATTGTGGCAGTTCCCTTTATGGTGATGATAGCCGGCGCCTCGCCGGCCCAGGATAACGCGGGGGTCGTGGAGCGCGGCAAGTACCTGGCCGAAAACGCCATCCGCTGCCAGGATTGTCACACGCCCAAGACCGAGACCGGCGAGCTGGACAAGGCCAAGTGGATGAAGGGCGCGACGCTCGATGTGACGCCGCTCAAGACCATCCCCAAGTGGCACAAAACGGCCCCCGACCTGACGCCCTCGGGCACCCTGTGGAAGCGCTGGGGACCGGCGGCGCTCGTAACCTTCCTCGAAACCGGCAAAGGCCCCAAAGGCAACCCAGCCGATCCGCCCATGCCCGCCTACCATCTCAGCCATGAGGATGCGGTGGCGGTGGTGGAGTATTTGAAAACCCTGAATTGATCTCCTTCTTGATCCTACATTACCTTGGGGCCGCCGGAAGGACGGCGCAGTGTGGAGTGTCTGGCCGATCAGCTTCCCAAGACCCCCTCAGGAAGAATTGGGATAGTCCAGGTCCGGTGGGAAGTTTACGGGCACGCGCAGGGGCTCGGCCGGGATCGCGCGCCCTAACCGTCCTGGGGTAGACTGAACATGTGACTGTCTCAAAGGAAACCCGACTCGAGGATCGCTCGCGTGCGCTGAGGCTGATGATGAGCGAACTTGCGGCGGGCGCTCTCGACTCGGTTGATGTCGAGGTGCGAAGACCCCCCTTCGACGCGATCCTGCGGACCACATGGAGGGAGCTGTCCGAGGAGGGCCTTATACACGCCTGGGCTTCAGAGCGGTATGGGTTGACGGGGAACGGCTGGCTGGAAGGGCTAAGAATCACGAAGCGGTTGGACGCCCCGGCTTTCCGGCAGAAGATGTCTCAACTGGCCGCCAGCCTGAAGCGCCACGTGGACGTGGATGGGCGTCGCGAAGACGCGTTCGTCTACCTTGACAGCCTGGCGGGTGAGACCAGCCTGTCCCAAGACTTTATCTTTAACGCCATCGAAAGCCGTCTTCTGGATCACGAGTTCAACATGCGAGGCGCCTACTGGGAATCCCACCACAAGCCGGGGACCCTGATTCGAGTGCCGCTGAACTTTGGGATGGAGCCGCTCTAATGCGGGCACCAAGCGGGGATGGGCGGATATAGGCGGATAGGCGCGCTTGCACGAGGCGCCCGGATAGCTTACCCTTAGGTGTAGGGATGACTACCCAACAGAGGACCGCCTTGGCCGGTGTGATCACTATTGATAAGGAGATCCTGCATGGCACTCCGTGCTTCACGGGTACGCGGGTGCCTGTTCAGACCCTAATCGACTTTCTGGAGACTGGAGAGAGCATTGACGACTTTCTGGCGGTCTACCCCTACATTCCGCGTAAACAGGTCCATGCCTTCCTCGAACTGAGCAAAGACCTCACCATTGAACAGCTCTCATGCGCGTCTTTCTAGACGCCTGCGTTGACCCCAGGGTCGTCGACCTCTTCACCGGGCACGAAGTGAGAACCGCGTTTGAGATGGGTTGGCATCAGTTGAAGGATCACATCCTGCTGCCCCTGGTCCAGGACCGGTTTGATGTCGTTATCACCATCGACCAAGGATTGGAATACGAGCACAACCTGAAAAAGCTGCGCTTCGGTGTTGTGATCGTCCATGTCGTCAAGAACAAGTTGGAGTTCTATCTCCCGTTGGCGCTCGAACTGCGGGAGGCCGCTGAGCAAGTAAAGAGCGGGAAGGTCCTCCACGTTCACGGCACGAGGCCCAGGGTGACA
>JACQDI010000255.1 GCA_016201195.1 Acidobacteriota bacterium
GATCACGCCGCACCACAAGTTCAAGGGCGAGGTTTATGTCTTGAGCAAGGAGGAGGGAGGGCGGCACACGCCGTTCTTCAAGGGGTACCGGCCGCAGTTTTACTTTCGGACGACGGACGTGACGGGGGTGGCGGAGTTGCCGGAGGGGACGGAGATGGTGATGCCCGGGGACAACGTGAACCTGACGGTGGAGCTGATCACGCCGGTGGCGATGGAGAAGGGGCTGCGGTTCGCAATCCGCGAGGGCGGCCACACGGTCGGCGCGGGGACGGTGACGGAGGTCATCGAGTAGACGATGCCCAGAGAGATCATTACGTTCCAGTGTGGTGATTGCAAGAATCGCAATTACACCAACACGAAGAACAAGAAGACCAAGGCGGAGCGGCTGGAGTTCAAGAAATATTGCCGGTACTGCCGGAAGCACACGGTGCACAAGGAGATCAAGTGATTTGGTGATTTGTGATTTCGTGATTTGCCGGGCTGGGCCGGAGCAATCACCAAATCGGCAAATCAACAAATCGCCAAATGGACGCAGGGGCGTAGGTTCAACGGTAGACCAGCGGTCTCCAAAACCGCGAGTGGGGGTTCGAATCCCTCCGCCCCTGCCAAGAGGCAGTAGCGAGTGGCGAGCGGCGAGCGGCCACTGAAACGATGGCGACGATGGCGAAAGAAGCGACGGAGAGCGTAGCGAGCGCGGTCGAGACCGTAAAGGGCTGGCCCGCGCGGGTGAAGAATTATATCGAAGGCCTGCGGATGGAGATGCGGCGGGTGACCTGGCCGAGCCGGAAGCAGGTGCGCGCCACGACCATAGTGGTCATCGTGACCGTGTTTGTGTTTGCGGCCTATTTCGCCGTGGTAGACACGGCGCTGAACTACGGGATGACCCGGCTGTTCAACTATTTCACGACGCGGTAGACAGGGAAGGCGCAAGGTGAGCGAGAACGAAAACATCACCGAAGAGCAGGGCGAAGAGTGGAAGGCGCAGCCCGAGGCGGAGCCTGAGCCCGAAGTAGAGCCTGAGCTCGAAGCAGAGCCTGCGGTGGAGGAATCCGCGGCCCCCGGCGGCGTGCCGGAGGGTCCGCCGCCGGAGAGCGAGAGCGCTCCCGAGAACGCTCCCGTTGTCGTGCCGGTGAATCCCAACATGGGGTGGTACATCATCCACACCTATTCGGGGTTCGAGAACAAGGTGAAGGAGAGCCTGCGCAGCCGGTCGGAGGCGTTCGGGTACTCGGACAAGATTGGCGAGGTCCTGATTCCCACCGAGGACGTGGTAGAACTGCGGGCGGGCAAGAAAGTCACCAGCAAGAGGCTCATTTATCCCGGCTACGTGCTGGTGCAGATGGAGATGAATGACGAGCTGTGGCACGTGGTGAAGAACACGCCGCGGGTGACGGGATTCCTGGGGGGCGGGCACACGCCGACGCCGCTGAGCGCCGATGAGGTGAACCAGATCCTGTACCGGCAGGCGACCGCCGCCGACAAGCCGAAGCCGAAGATGACCTTCGGCAAGAGCGAGACGGTGAAGATCATCGACGGGCCGTTCAACAATTTCACCGGCAAGGTGGACGAGATCAACACGGACCGCAATACGCTGCGGGTGCTGGTGACCATCTTCGGACGCGCCACGCCGGTCGAGCTCGATTTTCTGCAAGTGGAGAAGATGTAGGCGGAACAGAGATATGGCGAAGAAGATAAAGGGCGAGATCAAGCTGCAGATCATGGCCGGCAAGGCGACGCCGGCGCCGCCGGTGGGGCCGGCGCTGGGCCAGGCGGGAATCAACATCGTCGATTTCTGCAAGGCGTTCAACGCCAAGACGGCAGCCAAAGACCTGGACGGGCTCATCATCCCGGTGGTGATCACCGTGTACATGGACCGCTCCTACAGCTTCATCACCAAAACGCCGCCCGTGGCGGTGCTGGTAAAGAAGGCGGTGAACCTGGCCAAGGGATCCGGAGAGCCGAACAAGACCAAGGTGGGCAGGATCAGCCGCAAGCAGGTCGAGGAGATCGCCAAGCAGAAAATGCCGGACCTGAACTGCTTCACCCTGGAAGCGGCGGTGGAATGTGTGAAAGGGACGTGCCGGAGCATGGGAGTCGAGGTCGGGTAGATTTGTTGATTTGGCGATTTGTTGATTTATTGATTGTGGGAGGGCCGTCGGTCCGGTCCGCTCGCACCACGAGGAGCTATGAAGACAGGGAAGAAATACCTGGCGGCAGCCAAGCAGGTGGAACAGCGCAAGTACAAGCTGGAGGAGGCTGTTCCGCTACTCCAGAAAATCAAGTACGCGAAGTTTGACGAGACGGTGGAGCTGCACATGCGGCTAGGGGTGGACCCCAAGCACGCCGACCAGATGGTGCGCGGGACGGTGGTGCTGCCGAACGGCCTGGGCAAGTCGAAGAAGGTGCTGGTGATCGCCTCGGGCGAGAAGGTCCTGGAGGCCGAGAAAGCGGGAGCCGATTTCGCCGGCGGCGAGGACATGGTCAACAAGATCCAGCAGGAAAACTGGATGGATTTCGACGCGGTGGTGGCCACGCCCGACATGATGCGGCACGTCGGCAAGCTGGGCAAAGTGCTGGGACCGCGCGGCCTGATGCCGAACCCCAAGACCGGCACGGTGACCATGGATGTGGCCCAGGCGGTGAAAGAGATCAAGGCCGGAAAGGTGGAGTTCCGGGTGGATAAGACGGGGATTATCCACGCACCGGTGGGGAAGGTCAGCTTCAAGACGGATGCGCTGGTGGAGAACGCGGCGACGTTGATCACGTCGATCATCAAGGCCAAGCCGGCGGCGGCCAAGGGCAAGTACGTGCAGAGCGTGACGCTGTGCTCGACCATGGGTCCGGGGCTGGGAATTGACGTTTCGGCCATGGAAACGGCCAAGGCATAAGGGAGGCGGGCATGAAAGACAAGGCGAGGAAGAAAGAGGAAGTTGAGCAGC
>JACQDI010000256.1 GCA_016201195.1 Acidobacteriota bacterium
CCCAGCCCGCGGGAGAAATTGCGGCTGAGGCCGGTCTGGAGACCATGGTAGTTCGACATGTAGCTCTGCTCGCGTTGATTGATCACTCCCCAGCCCTTGTAGGGCCGCAGGAAGTTGGCGTTCAGGGTTCCATTGGCGATGCCGGCGTTGGCCAATGGCTGGTTGATGTCCTGGGTGCGCATCATGTGGATGGCGCGGGAGCCGGAATAGCCGATCTCGAGCATCGTGCTGCCGCTCAGGGCGCGCTGGATGTTCAGGTTCCACTGCTGGGTGTAGGGCGTGAGCTGGTTGGTATCGATGTTGCCGAGGGTGATGGGCAGATCGACGTCGCGCGCGGTGCCGCCGCCGGGATTGCTGAGGCCGGTGTTGAACAGGGAGACGAGCTTCGCAAACGGCGGGTTGCCGGACATGAGGATGAAGGCACCCAGAATCTCGCGGCTGTAGAACATGCCGTAGCCGCCGCGCAGGGCAGTCTTGCCGTCGCCGAACAGATCGTAGGCGAAGCTGAACCGGGGCGCTAAGTTGCGGTGGGAGTTCCGCCAGTACGATACCGGGTTGACGTTGCCATTGAGGAGGTCGCCGCTGTTCTTGATGATCTGGCCGGAGGTGTTGAGGGTCACTGCCTTGGAGGGATCGTAGTTGGCGATGCGAAACACCCGGTACTTGTCGCTGGCTTCGTGGGCCGGCGGGAAGAAGGAATAGCGCAGGCCGAAGTTCAATGTAAGGCGGCGGGTCACCTTCCAGGAATCATCCATATAGGCTTCGAAGGCGTTGCGGCGGTTGTCGTTGAAGGCAACCGTGTCGGTTTCGTTGTACTCCGCCGCCCGGCCGAGCAGCAGATCGGCGAAAGCGTCGCCGGTGACCCTGCCGTCAAAGTTGAAGTCGCCGAAGACGTTGGTGTTGGTCGGCTCGAACTTGATCTCATAGGCGTAATCGAAGCCCATCTTCAGCGTGTGGGCGCCCTTGATCCAGATCAGGTTGTCTTTGATGTCGTAGATCGTCTGGAAGTTGCTCCAGGGAGCGGAGGGCGCAATGCTGGAGTAGTTCACCAGGCTGATGTTGGGGACCTTGTCGGGAATGCGCGAGAGGTTCAGACTGGTGAGCGGATAGGTCTGTTCGTTGGTCACAAACAGCTTGGGGATGCTGATGCCCCAGGTCGCCCCGCTCACGTCCGGCGGGAACTGCATGATGCGGTTGTGGCTGCGGACTAAATTGAAATCGTTGATCAGGTTGGGCCGGAACGAAGAGTTGAAGTTGACCACGAGGTTGCGCGCCGGGGTCTTGTCCTGGCGGCGCAGCCAGTCGAAGCCCGGATCGACGCGGAAGTCGGAGAAACGCAGCTCCTGGGTGTAGCGCGCCATGATGCGGTGCTTCTCACTGAAGTTGTGGTCGCCGCGGAAGGTGCGCTCGCCGGTGTCGTCGAGTCGGCCCTGGCCAGCGGTCCAGTTTCGCCCGGCCGCGTCGCGGTAGTTGAGCGCGGGGTACATCTTGACGTAACCCGGCGCGTTCTTATCAAAGCGGCTGGAAGGAATCACGTTGCCCGGAAACGGCTGACCGCTCAGGGGGTCCGTGATGGTTTTGCCCAGCGTGCTGAAGTCGCCGCTGCGGAACGGAATCTCCGGAAGCTTCTGAAAGAAGCGGGCCTCGCGGCGCTCCTTGATCCAGCCGAGGTGGACGAAAAAGAAGGTCTTGTTTCGGCCGTCGTAAAGCTTGGGGAGGTAGACCGGCCCGCCCACGGTGAAACCGAAATCGTTGCCCTTGAACGGCTCACGCGACGGGGAGAAATAGTTGCGCGCGTTCAGCTCGGTGTTCCGCAGGAATTCGTAGGCCGAGCCGTGCAGGTCGTTGGTTCCGGACTTGGTGATGACGTTAAACTGGCTGCCCCCACCGATGCCGAACTCGGCGCTGTAATTCCCCCGAATGGCGCGGAACTCCGCCACATCCTCAATGTTCGGCGCAAGCGGGGATCCCCAATTACCCCCGGTGTCGATGTTGTAGCCGCCGTCGAGCAGCCACGCGTTGTGCGTGGGCCGGACGCCGTTCACCGAGGTGTTGTTGCTCCGCCGGTCGTAGGGCGTGGTGGAGATGGCGCCGGGCATCAGCAGCGCGAACGGCAACACGTAGCGGCCACGCGAGGGAAGCTGAACCATCTCATGGCCCTCGATAACGTTGCTGGTGGTGCCGCTGGAGGTGTTCACGACCACCGCCTCGGCTTGTACTGTCACCGCCTCGGTCACCTGGCCGACGTCGAGCGTCAAGACCATGCGGCGGTTGTCATTCACGCGCAGGGTCACGCCGGTGACGGTGGCCTTCTTGAAACCAGGCGCCTCCGCGCTGACCTCATAGTTTCCGATGGGGACCAGCGTGACGGTGAAGTTGCCTGCTTCGTCCGTCTTGGTCTGGTAATTCCGGCCCGTCTCGACGTTGCGCAGAACGATCGCGGCGCTGGGAATGACGGCGCCGGACGCATCCTGGACCGTCCCGTACATGCCCGCGGTGACCTCTTGCCCAGAGAGCGAAAGACAGCAGACCGCCAATAGGGTTGCCACACCAAAAATGAGACGCA
>JACQDI010000257.1 GCA_016201195.1 Acidobacteriota bacterium
GCGACGCCACCAGCGCTCCGTAGCTGCGCACCAGACCCGTCAGGATCGTGAACGCCGACCAGCAGGCCACGATCCGCAACAGCACCTTCTTCTGCCCCACCCGGTCCCCCCACCACCCCGCCGGAATCTCAAAAACCGCATACGCCAGCGCAAACACACTGAACACGTACCCCATCTGCATATTGGAAAGCCCCAGATCGCGCGTCATCGCCGGCGCCGCCGCCGAGATGCACACCCGGTCCAGGTAGGTGATCACGGCAACCAGGAAACTCAGTAGCAATACCCAATGCCGCGCGCTCGCTGGACGGGAGGTCACCGGTCTTGTTACCGTGGTGGGGATTCTAACATGCTCCTCCCCACCACCGTCGTCGGATCCCACGCCTGGCCCGGCTGGTACGCCCAGGCCCAGGACGCCATCGCCCAGGGCCTCTACGGCCCCAGGGACCTCCAGGAGCTCCGCCGCGACGCGGTGACCGTCGCCGTCGAGGACCAGCAGCGCGCCGGCATCGACTTGATCACCGACGGCGAGATGGGCCGCCTCGACTTCAACCTCGGCTTCTACAACGCCTTCACCGGGCTGCGCCAGCTCCCGATCGAGCGTCGCCTCGGCGTCCCCGCCCACGACCAGCGCCCCAAGTACGAGATCGTGGGCGACCTCCAGGCCCCCAACGGCCTCGGCGTCGTCGAAGAGTTTCTCTACCTCAAGTCGATCGCCCGCGCCCGCATCAAAGCCGCCGTTCCCGGACCCTTCACCCTCTCCGGCCGCCTTGCCGGCGCCGACCGCATCGCGATCGCCGAGCGCCTCGTCCCCGTTGTCCGCCGCGAGATGGAGCGCCTCGTGGCCGCCGGCTGCGACCACATCCAGCTCGACGAACCCTCCTTCGCCTGCTACCCCGACGGCGTGGACGATTACGTCCGCCTCTTCAACGCGACCGCCTCCGGAATCCAAGCCACCCTCAGCACCCACCTCTGCTTCGGCAACTACAAAGCGCGCGCCGTTGCCGCCCGTCGCTACCGTCCCCTGTTCCCAAAGATCCTGGAGATCTGCGCCGATGAGCTGATCCTGGAATTCGCCTCGCGTGAAATGGCGGAAGTGGATCTGTGGAAGGAATTCGCCGTGTCGAAGCGCCTTGCCGCCGGCGTGGTCGACGTGAAGTCCAGCTACCTCGAGCCCCCCGAGGAAATCGCCCGCCGCGCCCGGCTGCTGCTCCAATACGTCCCCGCCGACAAGCTCTCGCTGTGCCCCGACTGCGGCTTCAGCCAGACCGCCCGCCACATCGCCGTCGCCAAGCTCCGCAACCTGGTGGAAGGCGCCCGTCTCGTCAGGTGTTAGGGTCAGGTTTCAGGCACCCGGCCTCGGGGCCGCCTGGGTGCTAGAATAAGGTTGCGGGTGCAGGCCCTAACACCTAACACTTCGCACCTAACACCTATGACCTCCCGACGCAACTTCCTCGGCAAAGTATCCGCCGGCGTGGCCGGCACCCTCGCCACCATGAGCCCGGCCAGCCAGGTGCTGGGCGCCAACGAGCGCGTCCGGCTCGCCATTATCGGCGCGGGCAGCCGCGGCCAACAGATCATGCGCGAGGCCATCGCCTGTCCCTCCACCGAGTTCGTCGCCGTCGCCGACGTTTACTCCCGCCGCCACCAGGAGTGCCGCGCCTTCGTCCCCAACGCCAAGATGTACTTCGACTACCGCGAGATGCTCCAGGATAAAGACAAGTTCATCGACGCCGTCCTCATCGCCACCCCCCAGCATCTCCACTGCGAGCACTTCGTCGCCGCGCTCGAGGCCGGCAAGCACGTCTACCAGGAAAAGACCATGGCCTTCACCGTGGACCATGCCAAGCGCATGCGCCTCGCCTGGCAGCGCGCGGGCAAGGTCGTCCAGATCGGCCATCAGGGGTGCAGCTCCGGCTACGTCCAGGACGCCAAAGAAATCCTCGCCGGCGGCAAGGTCGGCCGCATTACCGAGATCCACGCCCACATGTACCGCAACACGCCCCACGGCAAGCCCCAGTGGTCGCGCCCTGTCTACCCCGACACCAACCTCGAAAACGTCCGCTGGAGCATGTTCCTCGGCGAGGCCCCCCAGCGCGAGTTCGACCCCCACCGCTTCATCAACTGGCGCTTTTTCTGGGATTACTCTGGTGGCAACGTTTACGAGAACATGACCCACCAGGTCGCCTTCTGGTACAAGGTGCTCAACCTGAAAATCCCCCGCGCCGTCACCATGCGCGGCGGCGTCTACTACTGGAAGGATGGCCGGGAGGTCCCCGACACCATGAACGTGGTCATGGAACAGCCCGAAGAGATGCTGTTCACCTGGACCAGCGGCTTCGGCAACTCCCACCTCGGGTCCACGGAAGAGATCCTCGGCACCGACGGCACCATCACCAAACACCGCCAGGTCCGCTACACACCGGAAAAGGTGAACCAGCCCCAGGGTACGGAATTCGTCGGCTCCAGCCGCGGCGAGAGCCACATGCAGAACTTCATCGATTGCGTCCGCTCAGGCAAAGAACCCAACTGCCCGTTCGAAGTGGGCTTCCGCACCTCCATTGCCTGTCGCATGGCGGTGGATAGCTACCTCCAGGGACGCACCTTGCAGTGGGACGAGAAGCGCGAAGCCATCGTCTGACGATTTGGTGATTTGTTGATTTGGTGATTTGGCGATTGGAAACCCGCGCGGCCGCCTGCCTTTTCAATCACGAAATCGCCAAATCTCAAGATCACCAAATGTGATGCTCCGTCACCTCTTCCTCTTCCTCTCGCACCGCCGCTCGCTTCGCCGCTGGATGGAGCATTCCTCGACCGCCCTCCGCCTTACCTCCCGGTTCGTCGCCGGTATCCACGTCGAAGACGCACTGCGTGTTACCGCCGGGCTCAACCAAGCCAGCCTCTCGACCACCCTCGACTACCTGGGCGAGAGCGTCACCACGCTCGAGGAAGCCGCCGCCGCCCGCGACGTCTATCTCCGGCTGCTCGACCTGATCCACGCCCGCAACCTCCAGGCCAACGTTTCGTTGAAACTCACCCAGCTCGGCCTCGACGTCGCCGAGGCCGCCTGCCGCGAGCACGTCGTTACCATCGCCCGCCGTGCCGCCGAGCTCGACACCTTCGTCCGCGTGGACATGGAGTCGAGCGCTTACACCGCCCGCACCCTCACCCTGGTCACCGACCTGCACGCCACCTACCCCAACATCGGCGTTGTCGTCCAAGCGTATCTCTACCGCACGGAAAAGGACGTCGACGACCTGATCCACCGCGGCATCCGCGTGCGCCTCTGCAAGGGCGCCTACGACGAGCCCCACACCATTGCCTTCCCCAAGAAATCGCAGGTCGACGCCAATTTTGAAAAGCTCGCCCGCCTGCTGCTGCTCACCGGCAACTATCCCGCCCTCGCCAGCCACGACGAGAAGCTTCTGCTTTCCGCGATCCGTTTTGCCGAGGAGCACGAAGTCCCCAAGGGCGCCTACGAGCTCCAGATGCTTTACGGCATCCGCCGCGACCTTCAGGCCCGCTTCGTTTCCCAGGGCCACCGTGTCCGCGTCTATGTTCCCTTCGGCTCCGCCTGGTACCCCTACTTCATGCGCCGCCTCGCCGAGCGCCCCGCCAACCTCTGGTTCCTCCTCCGCCACCTGGTCAGACCCTGAGCCATTCCTTGACCCGATGCCCGACGTTGGCTACCGAAACGTCTCGTTCCATCGCGTAATCACACGCGTGGTCCTCTCGTACCCCAATATGCTGAGAGAGGCAGTGTCGAGAGCAAACAGCCCGCCCGCCGCTGGCGGCAGCCCCAGCCAGCAGGCTGCCAGAATTCGCAGAATATGGCCGTGCGCGAAAAGCGCCACGTCGCCCCCGGCGCTGGAGGCGCGAGCAATGACCGCCTGCGCGCGCGCCGCCACCTGATCAACGGTTTCTCCGTTCGGCACTCCCGAGGTCCACAGATTCCAGTCAGGTGTTTCCTGGCGGATTTCCGGAGTCGTGCGACCCTCGTACTTACCGTAGTCCCACTCACAGAGGTTGGCTTCGATCTGCGCCACATCCCCATATCCCGCCAGGCGGCACGTCTCGCGAGCGCGCTGCAAAGGGCTCGAAAGGACCAGCGCAAACCGGCGGTCGTCAAGATGGCGCCCGAGCGTGGCCGCTTTCTCACGCCCCACATTGATCAGGGGCAAATCGGTTCGGCCCGAATGCGCGCCGGAACGGCTCCATTCGGTCTCACCGTGTCGAAACAGCCAGAGTTGTCCGGGCATTCGTCCTCACAACCCACATGTTATAACGAGTACGTCGTGCACGGTCTCCTCACCGACCTCTATGAACTCACCATGGCCGCCGGCTACTTCCAGTCCGGGAAGACCGCCGAGCGCGCCGTTTTCGAGCTGTCCGTCCGCCGCCTCCCCGCCAACCGCTCCTACATCCTCATCGCCGGCATCGAGCAGGCCCTCGAATACCTCCTCAACCTCAGCTTTACCGCAGATGAGATCGCCTACATCCGCAGACTCCCCGCCTTCTCCCGCACCCCAGGCGAGTTCTTCGACTACCTCCGCGAGTTCCGCTTCACCGGTGACGTGTGGGCGGTCGAGGAGGGCACCCCGCTGTTCCCTGACGAGCCGGTGCTCCGCGTCTCGGCGCCGTTGATCGAAGCCCAGATCCCCGAAACCTACCTGCTCGCGACCGTCACCTTCCAGACCCTGATCGCCACCAAGGCCTCCCGCATGGTGGAGGCCGCCCAAGGACGCCCGATCGTGGAGTTCGGCACCCGCCGCGCCCACACGCCCCAGGCCGGCGCCCTCGGCGCCCGCGCTGCCTACATCGGCGGCTGCGCCGGCACCTCCAACGTCGAGGCCGGCCACCGCTTCGGCATCCCCGTCTTCGGCACCGCGGCCCACTCCTGGACCCTCGCCTACGACTCCGAACCCGAAGCCTTCGCCCGCCTCCACGATCTTCTGGGCGAGCGCGCGATCTACCTGGTCGACACCTACGACGTCGGACAAGGCCTGCGCAACGCCGTCGCCGCAGGCCGGCCCTTTTGGGGCATCCGGCTCGATAGCGGCGACTTCCTGGCCGAGAGCCGCCTCGCCCGCCGCATCCTGGATGGGGCCGGCTTCCCCCAGGCTCGTATCATGGCCTCCGGCGACCTTAACGAGTACCGTATCGCCGCTCTGGTTTCCGGCGGCGCCCCCATCGATTGGTTCGGCGTCGGCA
>JACQDI010000258.1 GCA_016201195.1 Acidobacteriota bacterium
CACGCCGGCCCCTACACCAGCCGCCGCCAGAAGGACCAGACCCGGCGTCCATTCCCGCAAGATCACCTTGCCCACCCCAAACAGCGCCCCATAGATCAGCACGCACCCGGCCGCCCAATTGAGAAAGTTGCGGCCCAGGCGGTCCGGCGAGTGGACGTCGCCGGCCCGGGCCGCGACCGGCCCCCACAGCACCGCCGCCGGGCGCACCCGCCGGTAGAAGGCGACCAGCGTCTCCTCGCGCTCCGGCGCCGTCAGAAACGTGACCGCCAGCCACACCAGCGTGGTCGATCCCACGGTGAGGAGCATGATGTGGGCGAACCCGATGGGGTCGTCGCTCGACCAGTGCAGTCCCAGTTGCAGGTAGAACGACACGGCGAAGGCGGCGGCCATGGCCGACACCTCGCTCCAGGCGTTGATTCGCCACCAGAACCAGCGCAGGATCAGCACCGTGCCCGTCCCCGCGCCGGTCACGATGAGCAGCTTCCAGGCCCCGGCGATCGAGTCCATGTAGAACGTCACCACCGCCGAGGCCAGCGCCAGGCCCACTGTCGCCCACTGCGAAGCGATCACGTAGTGCCGCTCGGAGCCGCCGCGCCAGATGAAACGCTTGTAGAAATCATTGATGAGATAGCTGGCCCCCCAGTTTAGCTGGGTACTGATAGTCGACATGAAGGCCGCAGCGAAGGCGGCCACCATGAAGCCGCGCAGCGCCGGCGGCAGGCAGACGATCATCACTCGCACGTAGCCCGTTTCGGGGTCCTGCAAGCCCGGGAACAGAATCAGCGCGGCCAGCGCCACCAGGATCCACGGCCACGGCCGCAGTGCGAAGTGGGCCACGTTGAACCACAGCGTCGCCCACAGCGAGTGCCGCTCATCGCGCGAGCAAAACATGCGCTGGGCCACGAATCCGCCGCCGCCCGGCTCCGCCCCCGGATACCAGGTGGCCCACCAGATCACCGAGAGGTACACCAGGAAGGTGATCATCGGCATCCAGGCCGAGTGCAGGTCGGGCACGAAGCTCAACACCGACCCTGCGCCGCGCGCCGCGTCCACTGCCACGAGCTTCGCCTTCATCGCCGCGATGCCTCCCACCTCCCGCACCGCGTAGACCGCCAGCACGATCACCATCCCCATCTTGATGACGAACTGCACCGCGTCGGTGACCAGCACGCCCCACAGCCCGGCCAACGTCGAGATCGAGCCGGTGAGCGCGATCAGCCCGAGCACCACAAAGATGGCGTGCAGCTTACTGATATCTAAAATCAGCATCAGGATCTTCACCATGGCCAGGTTCACCCACCCCAGCACGATGCAGTTGATCGGGACGCCCAGGTAGAGCGCCCGAAACCCGCGCAGGAACGCCGCCGGGCGGCCCGAGTAGCGGATCTCGGCGAACTCCACGTCGGTCATCACCCCGCTGCGCCGCCACAGCCGGGCGTAGAAGAACACGGTCAGCATCCCGCTGAAGACGAAGTTCCACCACAGCCAGTTGCCGGCAATGCCCCCCTTGGCGACCATCCCGGTGACCGCGAGCGGCGTGTCGGCGGCGAACGTGGTGGCCACCATCGACGTTCCCGCCAGCCACCACAGCACGTCGCGCCCGGAGACGAAGAACTCCTCCAGGCTCTGGCCCGCGCGTTTCTGGTAGTACAACCCGATCAGCAGATTTAGCAGGAAGTAGGCCGCGACCACGGCCCAGTCGAGTGGGGTGAGGGTCATGTTTCAGCCGCGAATCAAAGCGACTGCACGCACATGATAACAGACACGCGCCGCAGGCTCGTGCCGGCGCTCGATGGGCCACGGGCAGGGGTCGAGACGAGGCCCGCCCGGTTGTGAACCGGCGACCAGCCGCCGGTCAGCCGAGACCAGCCGCCGGCCAGGCCGCCGCCGGCAGTCCCCCTTGTTTTCGCGCTTGGCCAGTCAATTGCTGTGCCTCCGTCGAATGACCTCACCGGCGCGAGAAACTGGTGTATCAGTGGGGAATTTAACGCAGGCTGTGGGGCAAATGACACCTCAGGAACTTCATCGAGCATTGCAAGAGCACCCCTTCACAAGGGGACTTTCGGACGCTCACTTGGCCAGGCTCTCGGCCTGCGGCCGCCTGGTTTCGCTGGCTGAAGACGAGGTGGTTTTCCGCGCCCATGAGCCCTCCAGCCACTTCTACCTGCTGCTGACCGGAAGCGTCTTCGTCGAGGTGCGGACCCCCGTTCACGCGATCTGCGTGCAGGCGGTGCATCCCGGGGAGGCCTTCGGCTGGTCGTCGCTGCTGCCTTCTCACCAGACGATGTTTCAGGTCCGCGCGCAGGAAGCGTCGACAGCGGTATGCCTCGATGGCGAGCAACTCATGGCGGCCTGCGAGCAGGATCCGTCGCTCGGCTACCAAATTCTGCGCCGCCTGATGGAAGTGGTCTCCCGGCGGCTGGAAGCCACGGAGCGGCGGCTGGCTGAATTCTGGGGCGTAGGCGCTGTTTCCGTTCGGCGCGCCAGTCAACCTTGCAAGTAGATCAGGTATAATCGAAAACCTCAACCTGTGAGCAGCACCAAACCACCGAAGGCTGGGGCTTTGGCGGGGGCGATGGTGTGCCTGGCCGTGGCAGCCGTTTGGGTCGCCGTCAGGAAAGCGCCCGTCCCCACCACCGGCCTGGCCGCCATGCGGGTGCCGGAAGGCTTTCGAGTGGAGAAAGTCGCCGGCTCCAACCTGTTGTCGTATCCGATGCTGGGGACCCTGGATGACCGCGGCCGGCTGTTCCTGTGCGAGTCCTCCGGCAACACCCTCAATAACAAGCAGATGGCGGAAAAGCCGGACTACAAAATCCGGATGCTGGAGGATGTGAACGGCGACGGGATCTACGACCGCAGCACAGTGTTCGCCGACAAGCTGACGCTGCCGGCCGGGGCGGTGTGGTATCGCGGGAGCCTCTTCGTGGCTTCGCCCCCCGACCTGTTTCGCTTCGACGACACCAACGGCGACGGAGTGGCCGACCGGCGCGAGGTGATCGTGACGGGCTGGAACATGTCGTCCAACGCGGCGAGCCTGCACGGGCCGTTCTTCGGTCCCGATGGGAGGCTGTATCTCACGGATGGGCGCCACGGCTACAAGATCAAAAGCAAAGAAGGGACTACCCTGCAAGGCATGGCCTCGCGGATCTGGCGGGTGCGCCCCGACGGGACGGGTCTGGAGTGGGTGGCCGGCGGGGGCTTCGACAACCCGGTCGAGCTGATCTTCACCCCGCCCGGGGAAATCATCGGCACGATGACCTATTTCACCGATCCCAAGGACGGCCAGCGCGACGCCTTGCTGCACTTTGTGGAAGGCGGCGTCTACCCGAAGTGGTATTCGGTGGTCAGCGAGTTCAAGCGGACCGGGGACTTGATGCCGGTGATGACCAAGTTCGCGCGCATCGCGCCGTCGGGCCTGGTGCGGTATCGCGGCGCGAGCTTCGGTGGGGCCTACCAGGGGAACCTGTTCAGCGCGCAGTTCAACCCGCACCGTGTGCAGCGGCACATCCTGACTCGCGATGGCGCTACGTTCCGCACCGAGGATGAGGACTTCCTCACCTCATCGGATCCGGACTTCCATCCGACCGACGTGATGGAGGACGCCGACGGGAGCCTGCTGGTGGTGGATACCGGAGCGTGGTTCATTCATGGCTGCCCGATTTCGCGGGTCGCGAAGCCCGAGATCAAAGGGGCGATCTACCGCATCCGCAAGATCGGCGCCCCTCCGGTCGAGGACCCGCGTGGCAGGAATCTGAAGACCGATTTGGCCGAGCGGCTTGCGGATCCGCGGCCAGTAGTGCGGGACCAGGCGCTGGAGAGATTGGTCGAGGCGGGGGAGGCTTCGGTGGGCCCGCTGGCCGGCGTGCGGGAGCGCGCGGCGTCGGCGGATGTTCGCTGCGCCGCGGTGTGGGGGCTGGCGCGGATCTGTACGCCAAAGGCGCAGGAGGCGGTCCGCGCTGCGCTAAACGATCCGGATTTCACGGTGCGCGTGGCCGCCGCCAACGCGGCGGGGATGGCGCGGGACCGCGCCGCCGTGGAGCGGCTGATGGAGATGGCGACGCGGGATGAGCCCGCGGCGCGGCGCCAGGCGGCCACGGCGCTCGGCCAGATCGGCGAGGCACGCGCGGCGCGCGCCCTGCTGGCGGCGGCTGGCGGCGGCGACGACCGCTTTATCGAGCACGCCGTGATCTACGCGCTGATCGGCTTGCGCGATACCGCAGCGACGCTCGAGGCGCTGCGCAACCCGCAGCCCCGAGTGCGCAAAGCGGCGCTGATTGCCCTCGACCAGATGGACTCGAGCCCGCTCGAGCGGCGGCGCCTGGCGCCGTTTTTGGGCGATCCGAGCCGGGAGTTGCGGGGCGCGGCGCTGTGGGTGGTGTCGCATCATCCCGATTGGTCAGGCGCGGTGCTGAAATTCCTGCGAGCGCGGCTGAGCGCGGCCGAGCTGGCGCCCGAGGAAGCGGCCGCGGCGCAGGAGGCGCTGCTCGCTTTCGCCGCCGACCCCGAGATGCAGAAGCTCGTCGCCGAGCTGCTCGCCTTTTCCTCCATCGACGCCGATCGGAGGCTGTTGCTGCTCGACACCATCGACCGCGCGAAGATAAGAGAGCTGCCAGCGGTGTGGGTGGAGCAGATCGGGAAGCAGCTCGAGGCGACGGACGAGCGTGTGCGGCTGCGGGCCGTGGCCTTGATCCGCGCGCGGCCCTGGTGATCCGCCGCCCCCAGCTCGATCCGGCCAGCTTCGAGTTCCTGTTGCAGCGCCTGGCACCGGCGAACGATGCCAACCTGCGGCAGGCCGCTGCCGGCGCCCTGGGGCGGGCGGAGCTCAACCCGGAGCAACTGCTGCACCTGGCCGGCGGCCCCTTGGCGCACGAGGATCCGCTGCTGATCGCCAGTCTCCTGGAGGCCTTCCGAAAAGCCAGCAGCGAGGGAGCCGGCAGCGCCCTGATCGCGGCGCTGCTGAAGTCCCCGGTCTCGATCGGCGAGGTAGCCGGAAAGCGGCTCGAACAGTTGCTGAAGAATTTCTCGCCCTCGGTGCAAGCAGGGGCCCGGCCGCTGTTCGCCCGCCTGCGACAGGAACAGCGAGGCCGCATCGAGCGCCTGAGGAAGCTCGAGCCGCTGCTCACCGCCGGGGGCGACATCGGGCGCGGGCGCAGGATCTTCTTCGGCCAGAAGGTGGCGTGCGCGAGCTGCCACACCATCGGCGCCGAGGGCGGCCACGTGGGCCCGGACCTGACCGCGGTGGGGGCCATCCGCTCCGGCCACGATCTGCTGGAGGCGATCGTCTTTCCGAGCGCGAGCTTTGTCCCCGGCTTCGAGGCCTTCAACGTGGAGCTGGCCACCGAGGTTCGCTCGGGGCTGATCGTCGAGCGCACCCGGGACGCCGTCGTTCTGGTCACCGGGCCCCACAGCGAAGAGCGGATCCCGCGCGGCCAGATCCGTTCCATTAAGTCGTCGAGCGTCTCATTGATGCCCGATGGCCTTGACGAAAGCCTGACCCAAGCGGAGCTGACCGACCTGCTGGCCTTCCTGCAGTCGCAGAAATCCCGCCAGGACGTGCTGGCTATGAGAACCCGCTAGATTCTTATCACTCACCTGCGAGGGGTTTGAGGGCAGGCGGCTGTAAGTGGTTGAGACGGCTGGGAAGATTTGTATCACTTCCTTGTGACTGCATGGGGAGCGGCGCCACGCCGGTCACGAAAAAGCCAATTCGGCGCGATGGCCTACAGAGCGGGCCTACAGAGCGTTAAGTGTTTTTCCAGCCGAGCTTTCAGGCAAAAACCGGTTAGCCTTTTGGTACGACGGTACTGTAACATGCAGCGCAGAGGCACCGATCGTGCCGGCTACTCACACACGGGTCCTGGTCATTGATGACGATCGTGGCTGCTTTGAGCAGATCAAGAGCCAATTGCAGCCGGAAGACGATTTTGTGGTGGGATGGCGCCAAACTTGCTGTTTACAAGAGGTTGCGGACGAAGAATTTGAACAGACGGATGTGGTGATTACGGATTCTGACAAGCAGGAAAGCAATTCGCTGGCTGAGTCCGTTTCCAACATCCGTTCCAAATTCCCCTTCCTCGAGTTCTTGATTGTGGGGACGTCGGGTGATGATGGCGACCATGTGATGATGCTGTTGCTGCAATCGGGCGCCAAGGGGTACGTCGACCTGAATACTTCGGCTGACAAACTCGCTTCAGCGGTGCGGCGATTGGCCGCGGGGGCAACCTGGCTTCCACCTCACGTTCTGGCGCGCTATGTGGATTTGATGGCGATCGTGGAGTCTCTGCCGGTGTACAAGACGCATCCGGAGCCGTGGTCGAAGTTTACATCCCGTGAGGAGCGAGTGATGCTGTTGATGGCCTGCGGGAGGTCGGATCGGGAGATCGCCCAGACACTGGGAGTGGATCAATCCATCATCACCTCTTGTCTCCACCAAGTGATGCACCGCACGGGAGCGCCCAATCGCCCCACGTTGATCGCGCTCTACCTGTATCATAAGCTCTTCCGCTCGGATTTCCTGACTACGCTGGACCAGCATCAGCTCAACTAGCTCGCTGTATTATCTTTTGCGCTCGGTCTTCGCCGATGAAAATTTCAGGTGGTGCTCGAGCCGCTGGCGCCGGCCGTCTCTGAAGAAGACCTGGATGCCGACGGTGAACGTCCCCCATCCGCTGCTCTGAAGGGCGAATGCCTGTGGACTTTGCCCTCGCTCGCACACCGACCGTACGGGAACGGAAAAAGTAGGGTGCAGCGTATACTCCACACACTGCACTTGGTTCAGGACTTCGTTCGGACCTTGAATGAAGATTGTCCATTCCCACCACCATGGCCGGACCTGCCGTGCGGTATTGTCCGTCGTAATATTGAGCGGGCGCTCCACAGGTGGGGCGGTGAAGCTCAGTGTGTGCCGTAGATACCGCACACCACTGTCTTTGAAAAAAACTGTTATGGGAATCTCGAAAGTTCCCCAGCCGTTGCTGCTAAGAGCAAATGCGTACTGCTCATCCCCCATCGCGCAGACCTTTCGTACCGGATCCGGGAAGGTGGGATGGAGCTTATACTCCACGCAGTTGATGCGCTTAAGCACTTCGGAGGGGGCTCTAATATACACGGTCCAATCCCATCGGCCATCGCCGCGATATCGGGCAGTATTGGCAGTGGAAAGCTCCTGCGCCGAAGCCGGGAAACCGGCCAGGAAGCAGCACCACCAGAGTCCATACAAAAGAGCCTGTAGCCGACGATTCATAATCAATTCGCTGTCTTCATTTCGACGTGAGTCCTCGGTATCTGAACGGCTGTGGTACTCACCCACTTTCGAACCCCGTCGAATGCTTCGATGCGGACCAAATCTCCGCTGCTGAGGCCATCGAGGTCGACCCAAATCGTATTTTCCTCTCCCAGCGTTTTGCGCGACGGGCACGCTTCGCCGGCCAGGTCTCCAAGTTTCGTCCGGTACGCTTGAATCTGCACGGTGCGCCCGTCAACCTGATCTGGAAAAACGAGGTGAAGTTTCAGGTCGTAGAATTTGAATCTCTTTACGACCTCGTCTATGCTCCCTTTCATGCCGGTTAGCTCGGAGCGCACCTTTTGCAACTCTTCTTGGACCCCGCCCAGGCGCGACAGATACAGCTTGTACAACAGGCCGGCCCCACCGGCAGTGAGCAATAGGCTAAGGAGCATCGCCAGCGTCAAGTGAGTTCCCTGCAGGTGGAAGTCTAACTTCTTGATTTCAATGTCGACGGGTTTTTCGCTCAGGCGCTGCCCCCATCCCAGGGCATACGCGATGGATGCGATGCCTGCAAGTACTAATACGGCACCGACGGCTACGATGATTACTTCCATTGAGGGCATCGGATCCCCAGCGGCCCCCGTACACTTAGTGATCGCTGGCTCGCGCTTGTTTCAATGCATCCAAACATTTTTGCGGCTTCTTAAGGTCTCGTGGCCGAAGAGGAAGTGGCGCGTCCGGTCCTGTGCTCCTAACTCCTGACCCCGTCTCCTGGTGTATACTGGGGGCACTATGAAATACCTCATCTGCACTTTGCTCAGCGTGGGACTGTTGTTGGCCGCCAATCCGACCTCCGGCCAGGGGGTCGAGCTGTTCAACGGGAAGAACCTCGACGGCTTCTACACCTTTCTGACCTCGAAGGGGACCGACCAGGACCCCGACCGCGTGTTCAGCGTCCACGACGGCATGATGCACGTTTCCGGCACAGAGTACGGCTACTTTGCCACCAAGCAGGAATACGAGAACTATCACCTGACGGTGGAGTTCAAATGGGGCGAGGCGACGCATCCGCCGCGGGAGGGCAAGGCGCGCGACAGCGGCGTGCTGTATCACTTCGTGGGGCCCGACAAGGTGTGGCCGAAGTCGATCGAGTTTCAGATGATCGAGGGCGGCACCGGAGACATCATCCTGGTTGACGGCGCGGCGCTGACCCGCGGCGGCGAGAGCAAGGTCAAGGGGCGCTTCGACCGCTACGAGAAGGGGCCATGGAAGGACGCGGCCGGGTATCGCGATCCGGTTCGCGAGGTCGAGAAGCCGCGGGGGGAGTGGAACACGCTGGAGCTGATCGCCGACGGCGACAAGGTGAAATATCTGGTGAACGGGATCCTGGTGAATGAAGGGACCGGAGCGAGCCCGGCCAAGGGCAAGCTGCTGTTCCAGTCGGAGGGGGCGGAGGTGTTCTTCCGCAGCATCCGGATCCGGCCGCTGAAGTAGTGAAACAGATTTTTCTGCCCGGTCTGCTCGCGGTGTGGATGCTGGTGGCGTGGCCGCACCTGAGCGAGCAATACTGGACCACGGAACGGGTGGCGTGGCCGCACCTGAGCGAGCAATACTGGACCACGGAACGCGTGCGGGCCTCGCTCGCGCCGCTATCCTGGGAAGAGCGCGCGGCGGCCATCGACCAGCCCGGCTACCAGGTCGGACGCGACATCGCCAAAGTTGTTCCGCCGGGCGCTTGCGTGGTGGTGCTGGCCTACACCGGCCCCGAGCACCTGCGTTATTACCGATCGCGTTTCCCCTACTACCTCTATCCCCGGCGCATGCGCCTTTCGGACCACACCGGCGAATCCGGCGAGCGGTGCGGGTACCTGGCCGTGTTCCGCGACACGCCGCAGAGCCTTGCGCAGGAGCCGTTCCGCGGCCACTGGGACGAGCGGCAGCTCGCAGAGCGCACCGCGCGGAT
>JACQDI010000141.1 GCA_016201195.1 Acidobacteriota bacterium
CGCGCCCGCACGGCTCTCGTCGGCCGCCACGATCTTCATGTGGTTGCCCTGGCTGTTCCTGATTTTCTCGGAGAACAGGAGCTTCTGCCTACCTACCCAAGCCAGGCCCGAAGCGTTGGGCAGCCAATGGCGCGGCTCTCCGCCCAGGGCCGAAACCACCCAGCTATCCCATTCGTTCTTCGCGTCTACTGCGGTATACGCGATCCGCGAGCCGTCCGGTGAAAACACCGGGCTCATTTTCGGAAGGTCATCCAGCGTGAGCTGCTTGGGTTCGCCATCGGGCAGCATCTTGATGTAGATTTGGCCGCGCGTCGGGTTCGAGGACTTGGGGCCGCGAATGAAGGTGAGCATGCGGCCATCCGGCGAAAGCGCCGGTTGGACCACCGAATCCGGGAAGTGCGTCAACTGCACCCACTCCGAGCGCGAGGCGGGCTTGCTGCCGGATCGGAGCCACACCAGGCTCGCCGTCGCTGCGGCCAGGACAAGCGCCGCGATCCCCACATACGGCCAAGCGCGCCGGCGAGGCGCTGGAACGGGCGCGGTGGCCGGCTTGCCGCTGTCCAGTTGCCGCTTCAGTCGCTTCAGGTCGGCCCGCAGTTCCGAGGCCGTCTGGCAGCGCACCTCGCGGTCCTTCTCGAGCGCCTTGAGGACGATCGGCTGTAGCTCGGCCGGCAAGCGTGAGCCGTCGGGCGCCTGGTGGAGGATGGCGTCAAACACCATGGCCGAAGTGTTGCCCTTGAACGGCAGCGTGCCCGTGGCCATCTCGTACAGCACCACGCCGAATGAGAACAGGTCGGTGCGAGCATCGAGCGTTTCGCCGCGGGCCTGCTCCGGCGACATGTAGGCCACCGTCCCCAGAGCCGACCCCGGGCTGGTGAGCAGGTCTTCGGTGAGTGTGGGCGCGTCCGCCGAGCTGCGCCGATCGGCGATCAGCTTGGCGAGTCCGAAATCGAGAATCTTCGCCTGGTTTCGATCGGTGACGAAAATATTGGCGGGTTTGATGTCGCGATGGACGATGCCTTTGCCGTGGGCGGCGTCCAGCGCGTCCGCGATCTGGATGCCGAGATCGAGAAGATCCTCGGTCTTCAACGGCTTGCCTGCGATGCGGTGCCGGAGCGTCTGGCCCTCGAGCAGTTCCATCACGATGAACGGCCGGCCGTCAGATTCGCCGACATCGTGAATGGTGCAGATGTTGGGATGGTTCAACGAGGAGGCCGTGCGCGCCTCGCGCAGGAAACGTTCCAGCGCCAGATGGTCTTTGGAGTACTCGTCGGGCAGAAACTTCAGGGCGACGTGGCGGCCGAGGCGGGTGTCTTCGGCTTTGTAAACGACACCCATGCCGCCCCCGCCGAGCTTCTCAAGAACCCGGTAATGCGCGATCGTGCGGCCGGTCATGCGTTCGCCTGAGCTTCTGACTCTAGCGGTATTCTACACCCTTCTGGCGACGGTGCCGGTTAGAGAAATGTCCATGGCTGCGACAACGGGCGGCTAAGGCTTCTTTTCGGCCCACGCGCATTATGGCCCACCCTGGTCGAAAGGTCCCCCGACGGCGAAATGCAAACAAAGGAGTTGCTGAGGCATCCGCACCAAGGTTATGCTTTATTCGCGGCAAAAATATGTTTAAGTCACACATGGAACGTGGAGCGTGGATGGTGACCCTGGCGGCCCTGGCTTTAAGCGCTGCGGAGGTGCAGTTCCCTGCACCCCGGCCGCCGTCCAACGAGATCAAGCTGGAGAACCTGGTCCCCATCCCCATGCGGGACGGCGTGATCCTCTACGCCGACGTCTACCGCCCGGCCAAGGAAGGGAAGTACCCGGTTCTCGTTTCCCGCACCCCCTACAGCACGGAGCGGTATCCCAGCGCCTACGAGCAGGCGGTATTCTTCTCCCGGCGCGGCTACGTGTTCGTCTACCAGGACGTGCGGGGACGGCACGAGTCGGAGGGCCACTGGGAGCCCTTTCGCAACGACATCGAGGACGGCTACGACACCATCGAGTGGGCGGCCAAACAGCCCTGGTCCAACGGCAAGGTCGGCATGGAAGGCGGCTCCTACCTCGGCCACGTGCAGTGGCGCGCGGCGATGAGCTTGCCGCCGCACCTGGTCACCATATTCCCGAGCGTCGCGGCGACCAGCCTGTATGCCGACTGGATCACCCTCAACGGCGGCTGGCGCCTGTCGTTCAACTTCGGCTGGGGCCCGGTGCGACAGGAGTCGCGCATCATGCAGAACACCGGCCCGCACACCATCCACGACGGGCCGGAGGCGATCAGCTTCGACAAGATCCTGTGGCATCTGCCGCTCATGGATATGCAGAAGCTTGCCGGGCGCAACGCCCAGTTCTATCGCGACTGGATCCAGCACCCGGACTACGACGACTACTGGAAGAAGCTCAACGCCGAGGAGGTCTTCGACCAGATCCCCATTCCCGTGCACACCCTGGGCGGGTGGTTCGACATCTTCAGCCAGGGGACCCTGCGCGGCTACGTGGGCATGAGCCACCAGGGCAAGACGGCGGCGGCGCGCGAGAAAAGCAGGATGATCATCGGCCCCTGGGGGCACGGCCCATCGCAGAAGACCGGAGTGATCGATTTCGGCCCGGAGGCCAATATCAACCAGCACGCGGTGGCGCTGCGCTGGTTCGATTATTGGCTGGCGGGCCTCGATTCCGGCATTCAGAACGAGCCTCCGGTGACGATTTACGTCATGGGCCGGGGCGTTTGGCGGCAGGAAAAGGAATACCCGCTTGCCCGCACCCGCTACACCAAGATGTACTTCGCGAGCGGCGGGAGCGCGAATACCGATCGGGGCGACGGGCGCCTCTCCTGGGACCCGCCGCCGGCCGGCGCCAAGCCCGACCAATATCAGTACGACCCGAACAACCCCGTGCCCAGCCTCGGCGGGAACAACTGCTGCGGCACGCCCACCGCGGCCGGCCCCCAGGACCAGCGGCCGGTCGAGGGCCGCCAGGATGTGCTGGTCTACACCTCCGACCGGCTCGACCGGGCGGTGGAGGTGACCGGGCCGGTGAAGGTCGTCCTGCACGCCTCCTCGGACGCCCCGGACACCGACTTCGTCGCCAAGCTCGTGGATGTGTATCCCGACGGCCGCGCCTTCAACGTGTGCGAGGGCATTCTGCGGGCGCGCTACCGCGAGAGCCTCAGTCGGCCCCGGCCGCTCGAGCCGGGAAAGATCTACGAGATGACCATTGATCTCGTGGGAACCAGCAATGCCTTCCTGCCGGGTCACCGCATTCGCGTGGACATCACCAGCAGCCACTTTCCGCAGTTCGACCGCAATCCGAACACGGGCGAGCCCTTCGGCACGAGCGCTGCGACGCGAGTGGCCCGCCAGGCTGTCCACCACTCGAGCGCGCATCCCTCGCACATCGTGCTGCCCATGATTCCGCAGTAGGGCGGCCCCCGGGGCCGCCCCACACTTTAGTCCTGGTATTCGAGGGATGCCTTCTCGTAAGGCGCGCGCGTGAACTGGATGCCGGCCACGAACCGGACGCCATCCGGCCGGCAGTAGCGAACCAGGCCGATACACTCGAAGTTCTCCCCGACGAGGCGAACTGTCTGGTCGACCTCGACCGGCGAGGGCAGCTCCAGTTGCATCCCGTCGCTGCTGATGTCGCGGACCTGGGCCTCCACGGTCTGAGAGCCACTCGGTCCCGTCCAGCGCAGCACGCCCCTGCCTCCGGCCGGCTCGCGTTGTTCGCGCCGCCGCTCGAAGGCCAGACGGACCAGGAAGCCCCCCGCCTGCGGCTCGCACTTGTTCACCATCGCGGTGCGCAAGGCGGTCCCGTCATCTAGCAGCACGGTCTGGCCGACCGCCAGTGCTTCTGGCAGGCGAACGGTTATCTCCTCGCCGGCCACGCTCTGAACCAGGGCTACCGCGCGGCGCCCCTCTCCCGTCTCGGTGCGCCATGCCAAACTCGCCTGGTCCGACGGTTTCACCTTGGTTACTAGCTTAGGATCTCCTGAAGTCCAAGGCAATACATCCAGCCCGATTTGCGATATATAGGTAATGGAGGGCTGGGCTTATGGCCGACACCAAGCGAAAAGTCATTGATTGCCGTCTCTACCCGAGTGTGAACAACTGCTCGCTCACCATCTGCGGCAGCGAGGAGGAAGTCCTGCGAGTGGCCGTCCGCCACGCGGTCGAAGAGCACGGCCACCAGGCCACGCCGGAGCTGCGCGAGCAGATCCGATCGCTGTTAAAAGACGAGTAAAGCAGATAGGGCCAGTGTGGCGTGAGGGAGCGGACCCCGGACTTTTACCAGCGGGCTGCTAGTCCTGATACTCCAGGCAGTCCTTCGGGTACGGAGGGCGGGTCAACTCCACGCCTGCTACGAATCCGCCGCCTTCCAGCCGGCAGTAGCGAACGATGCCCTGACACTCCCAGGCCTCGCCCGACAAGCGAATGTGCTGGTTGGCCTCCAAGCGTTCCGGCACATCCAGCTTCATGCCGCTATCGGTCATGTCGCGCACTGAGACCCTGGCGCTCTTACGCCCGTTCGGACCGGTCCAGCTCAGTCTGCCGCAGCCGCCGGCCAGCAGCCGGAATTCCCGGCGCCGCTCCAGGGGCTTCACCGTCAAGCTCACCCTGTACCCGACCGCTTGCTCGATGCAGGAAAGAACGCTGGCCACCCGGTCTGCCGGCTTCTCGCGGATCCAAACCGTCTGGCCGGCCACCAACGGCTCCGGCAGCAGCACCACCATCCCGTCTTCGGCTACGGTCTCCACACGGGCGACGGCGTAGCGTCCTTCGCCTGACCCCGCCGCCCGCCAAGCCAGCTTGGCCTCATCCTTGCCGATTCGGTGATCGTCAAAGCGGGGAGCCCACTCCGTAGTCGAAGTCGCGGTCTTAGACTTGCTATCCCACATGGTCCTCCCTCGTAGTACATCCCTCCATGGCCCAAGCATAGGGGATAGCGAGAAAAAGCCGCAATGGTAAGGCGGTCACAGGGAGGGGGGTACGAATGTGCCAGGGGTGTACGGCGAAGGCTCTAGGGCGACCCTATTCGCTTTCCGCGCCCACCTTCAGCACGGCCAGGAACGCTTCCTGCGGGATATCGACACGGCCCACGCGCTTCATCCGTCGCTTGCCTTCCTTCTGCTTTTCGAGCAGCTTGCGCTTGCGGGTGATGTCGCCGCCGTAGCACTTGGCCAGCACGTTCTTGCGCATGGC
>JACQDI010000259.1 GCA_016201195.1 Acidobacteriota bacterium
CTCCTCGAAGGCTGGGCCATCGTTGACAACACCACCGGCGAGGATTGGACCAATATCTCGCTGGCGCTCGTCTCCGGCCTCCCCGTGTCCTTCGTGACCAAGCTTTACGAGCCCCGCTACGTCGCCCGCGCCGAAGCGGAGCTCCCCGAGGACCGCGCCCAGCGCCCCGTCCTCCACGCCGGCGCCGTCGAGACGCAGCAGCTCGCCGAGGCCGCCCCCCGCGCCAAAGCCGCTCGCGCTCTCAACGCCCCCCTGCCTGCCCCCGCCGCCATGGCCGGCGCTGCATTCCGCGAGGAGCGCGCCGCCCTCGCCGACCGTGTCGATTTCTCTTCCTCGCTCGCCCAAACCGCCGCCGGCCGCGAACTCGGCGACCTCTTCGAATACCGCATCGACCACCCCGTCACCGTCCGCAAAAACGAATCCGCTATGCTCCCCTTTCTCCAGCAGCGCGTCCGCGGCCGCCGCCTGCTCCTCTTCAGCGAATCCACCGGCTCCCAGCATCCCCTCGCCGCCGTCGAGCTGACCAACTCCACCGGCAAGACCCTCGACGGTGGCGCCGTCACCATCCTCGACGCCGCCGCCTACGCGGGCGAGTCGCTGATGGAGACCCTCAAGGCCGGCGACAAGCGCCTGGTCAGCTACGCCGTTGACCTCGGCGCCCGCGTCACCACTGCCTTCGATTCCACGAGCACCCTCCTCCGCGAGCTGCGCTTCCGCCGCGGCATCCTCACCACCAGCACCGCGCTGAAGGAAACGAAAACCTTCACCATCCGCAACGTGGACAACCGCGCCAAGACCCTGATCATCGAAACCCCCGTCCGCCCCGACTACAAGCTCTCCGGCGCAACGCCTATCGAAACCACTGTCAATACCTATCGATTCCAGGTCCCCCTCCCCGCCTCCTCCACCGAAAAGTTCCCCGTCACCGAGGAGCGCGTGATCGAAAACTCCATTGCGGTCTCGAGCCTCACCCCGGACGTCCTCTTCACCTACGTTCGCAACCGCAGCCTCGACGAAGCCGGACGCAAGAAGCTGGAGCCGCTGGCCAACCTCAAGCAGCAGCTCGCCACTGTCCAGACCGACCTCCAGCGCACCGAGCAGCAGATCCAGGAAGCCTTCCGCGACCAGGAACGCCTTCGCCAGAATCTGACCAGCCTCAACCAGGTCAGCGGCCAGCAGCAGCGCGTCCAGGACTACGCCCAGCGCCTCGCCGCCGCCGAAACCCAGTTAGCCACCCTCCGCGACCGCCAGGCCGAACTCCAAAAACGCCGCTCCGCTCTCGAACAACAGCTCAACACCATGATGGAGACCCTCGAATTCTGATAAAATCCGCTTCTTATGAGCCGTCTCCACATTCCCGTCCCCGCGTCTCTCCTCCCTCTTCTCTCCTCTCTCCTCTGCCCCTTTCTTCTACTGGCTCAACGCACTTCCACCGACTGGCTCACCTTCGCCGGCGACCCCCAGCGCACCGGCTGGGCCCGCAACGAAAAAGCCTTCTCTCCTGCCAACGCCGCCAACCTCGAGCTGAAGTGGAAAACCCAGCTCGACAACGTTCCCACCCAGATGGCCTCCCTCACCGCCCCCCTGGTGGTCGAGAACGTCATCACCCCGCGCGGCTTCAAGGACCTCGTCTTCGTTGCCGGCTCCTCCGATAACCTCTATGCCATCGACGCCGACACCGGCAAGGTCCTCTGGCAGAAACATTTCACCAACGAGCTGACCTCCAAACAGAGGCGCTCCTGGCTCTGCCCCGGCGCCCTCAACGCCACCCCCGTCATTGACAAGCGCAATAGAACCATCTACCTCATCTCGAGCGACGGCAAGCTCCGCGGCCTCAACATCGTCAACGGCGAGGACCGATTCCCGCCCACCCCCTTCGTCACCCCGTTCTCCAAGAACTGGAGCCTCAACCTCGCCGACGGTATCATCTATACTGCGATCTCCCAGGGCTGCGGCGGCGCCCGCTCCGGCGTCTACGCCATGGATCTCAACGACCCGGCCCGCCCGGTAACCCCGTTCCACGTTTCCACCGGCGGCGGCGCCGGCATTTGGGGACGCGCCGGCGTCGCCATCGCCCCCAATGGCGCGCTCTGGGCCGAAACCGGCGACGGCGTTTTCGACCCCGCCGCCAGCAAGTTCGCTGACACCGTCATCGCCTTATCCGGAAAGGATTTGAAGCTCGCCGATTATTACACCCCGTCGAACCGCGACTTCATCACCAAGAAGGACCTCGACATGGGGTCCATCGGCCCCGTCGTCTTCCCCTTTAAGAATTGGCAATTGGTAGCAGCCTCCGGCAAGGAGGGTGCTGTCTTTCTGCTCGACGCCGCCGCCCCCGGCGGGCCGGACCACCGCACGCCGCTGTTCCGCGCCCGCTACTCCAACGACGACGTCGATTTCGCCGGCCGCGGCGCCTGGGGCGCCATGTCCACCTGGGAAGACCCCGACGGCCGCCGCTGGCTCTACGTCCCCACCTGGGGGCCACCCTCCGAGGCGGTCGCCTCCAAGTTCAAGTTCAACCACGGCCCCGCCCCCAATGGCAATATCCTGGGCTTCGAAGTTGTGGTCGAAAACAACAAGCCCGCCCTCTCTCCGGTGTGGATCTCGCGCGACATGAGCGTCCCCGAGCCGGTGGTCATCGCCGGCGGTGTCGTCTTCGCCCTCTCCAACGGCGAAAATCCCCGCCAGGCCCGCGACGACGGGGGGCTAATGACCTCCGAGGAACGCATCAAAACCAAAACCGGCAACGC
>JACQDI010000263.1 GCA_016201195.1 Acidobacteriota bacterium
ACCAGCGTGGTCATGCGGTCGATTTTGTCCTGGAGCTTGAGCAGCGCGTAAAACAGATTCTCGGGCCGCGGCGGGCACCCGGTCACGTATACATCCACCGGCACGATGCGGTCCACGCCTTGCAAGACCGCATAAGTATTGAAAGGGCCACCCACGCTCGAGCAGGCGCCCATCGAGAGGCACCACTTGGGATCGGGCATCTGGTCCCAGATGCGCTTCAGCACCGGACCCATCTTCAGCGTCACCGTGCCGGCGACGATCATCAGGTCGGACTGGCGCGGGCTGGGCCGGAACACCTCGGCGCCGAACCGGGCGATGTCGAAGCGCGAGGTGGAGGAGGCGATCATCTCGATGGCGCAGCAGGCCAATCCGAAGGTCAGGGGCCAGATGGCCGATTTGCGGGCCCAGTTGAACACGTAATCCACCGAGGTGGTCAGGAAATTCCTCTCAAACTGGTTCTGGATAAATGACATAGCCTGTCCTGAAACTCTTATCTTAGCACCGCCTTTTGGGCCTCCACAACCAAGTCACCACCGGGCAGCGCGCGGCTGCGCACGGCCTCGAACCCGGCAGCGGCCAGCAGTTCGGAACCAGACTGTAGCACAAACGCCCGGCCGCCCGGGGCCAGCACCCGAAACATCTCCCGTGCGGCCGGCTCCGTGGCCGGCTCGCGGGCGAGCAGGACGGAGAAGAAATCGTTCTGCCAGGGGATCTCTTCGGGCGACCCCTGCACAAACATGACGTTTTCGATTTCGACCGAGAGGCGACGAGCCTGGCGGACATTGTCATCGGAAGGGTCGACGCCCAGGGCCAGACCATGGACGGCACGACGAGCCAAGCGGCGTGTGGAGGCGCCATCCCCGCATCCCAGATCGAGGATGCGGTCGTGCGGCCACACCTCGATCAGGTCGATGACCGCATCCAGCATTTCCGGATCAAGCATCCCGGATCAATCATTCCCGGAAATGGTCACCAGTTGCTCGCGGGGCTGTGCCAGGCCGGCGGCGACCGCGGCCGCTTCCTCAGCCGTAAAGCCTTCTACGGTGGCGGAGATGTTCATCGAGCAGAAGCGCGGCCCGCACATGGAGCAGAAGTGGGCGTCCTTGAATCCCTCCTGGGGCAGCGTCTCGTCGTGCAGAGCGCGCGCCGTCTCCGGATCGAGTGACAGCTCGAACTGGCGGTTCCAGTCGAAGTTGTACCGGGCGCGGGAGAGCGCGTCGTCGCGGTCGCGGGCCCCGGGTCGGCGCCGGGCGATGTCGGCGGCGTGGGCGGCGATCTTGTAGGCGATCAGACCCGCCTTCACATCCTCCTTGTCGGGTAGCCCGAGGTGCTCCTTGGGGGTCACGTAGCAGAGCATGGAAGCGCCGTGCCAGCCGATCATGGCCGCCCCAATGGCGGAGGTGATGTGGTCGTAGCCGGGCGCGAAGTCGGTTACCAGCGGCCCCAGCGTGTAGAATGGCGCTTCGTAACAAAGCTCCCGTTCCTTTTCCACCTGCATCTGGATCTGGTCCATGGGGATGTGGCCGGGACCCTCGATCATCACCTGCACGTCGTACTCCCAGGCCTTCTGGGTGAGCTCGCCCAGAGTCTTCAACTCGGCGAACTGAGCCTCGTCGCTGGCGTCAGCGACGCATCCAGGTCGCAAGCCGTCGCCCAGCGAAAAGCTCACGTCGTGCTTCTGAAAGATCTTGCAGATCTCGGCGAAGTGCTCGTAGAGCATGTTCTGCTTGTGGTTCTTCACCATCCACTCGGCGAGGATCGACCCGCCCCGGCTCACGATTCCGGTAATGCGCTTCACCGCCATCGGCACGTACTGGATCAGCACGCCGGCGTGGATGGTCATGTAGTCCACGCCCTGCTCGGCTTGCTCCTCGATGACATCCAGCATCAGTTGTGGAGTGAGGTCAGCCACACGGCGGACGCGGGTGAGCGCCTCGTAAATGGGTACGGTGCCAATTGGCACGGGCGAGTTGGCGATGATGTGACGCCGGATGTTGGGGATGTCGCCGCCGGTCGAGAGGTCCATCACCGTGTCGGCGCCGTACTTCACCGAGTAGCGCAGCTTTTCCAGCTCGCCCTAGACCTCCGAAGTGACCGCCGAGTTGCCGATGTTGGCGTTGATTTTGCACGCCGAGGCGACTCCGATGCACATGGGCTCGAGGTTGGTGTGATGGATGTTGGCTGGGATGATCATGCGTCCCCGCGCCACCTCGCTGCGGACCAGCTCCG
>JACQDI010000264.1 GCA_016201195.1 Acidobacteriota bacterium
CACGCCAATGATTCATTGGATGGCCGGGTCCAGCAGAACGAGAAAGCGGTCGAGATTCAGCCGTACAGCGGGCTGCCGGCGCTCACTTTCCACCACAGTGGCGCCGCGTTTGAGGTCGCAGGCGGATGGTATTACAACACTGAGTACTTAGAGGAATTAGACCGGGGACTGGATTTTCGTGAGGACCTTTACTGCCCCGGCGTGTTTACCTTCGAAATGACGCCGGGATCGCCGGTTCGAGTTGTGGCCACCATCGATCCTGAGCCTTGGGAGGACGGGCAAGCCGGGAGACTGTCTCCACTGGAGACCGCGGCCGACCAGTTCCGGGTACGGCGTGCCGACGGCAAGCCGACCGTCATCGCCGGTTACCCCTGGTTCACCGACTGGGGGCGCGACACGATGATTTGCATCCCAGGGCTGCTCGTCGCCCGAGGGCTGGTTGAGGAGGCGCGGGAGGTGATCCGCGGGTTCCTCGAGCATCTGAATAAGGGCCTGATCCCCAACCGCTTTCCCGACCACGGCGAGCGGCCCGAGTACAATACCGCTGACGCCACCCTGTGGATGTTCCAGGCCGTCCATGCTTGCGAGCGGGCAGGCGCCGATATGTCGTTCTTCTACCCGGCAGGGAAGGAGATCGTCGCCTGGCACGAGCGCGGAACGCATCACGGGATCGGGGTCGATCCGGCCGATGGGCTGCTGGCGGCGGGCGAGCCCGGCTCCCAACTCACCTGGATGGACGCCAAAGTGGGCGACTGGGTGGTGACCCCGCGCCACGGCAAGCCGGTCGAGATCAACGCCCTGTGGTACAACGCGCTGCGCCTCATGGAAGGGTGGGCGAAGCGCGCGGGAGATCCTGCCGCGCCCTACGCGCGGGCGGCGCGAAAGGTGCGCGCCTCGTTTGCCGCCGCGTTCTGGAACCCCCAACGGAATTGCCTCTACGACGTGATCGCCCCGTCTGGCCCCGACCCCAGCCTGCGTCCCAATCAGATCTTCGCGGTGAGTCTGCCGTTTCCTCTCCTAGATCCGGCGCGGAGAAAGGCCGTGGTGAAGACCGTGGAGCAGAGCCTACTGACTCCCGTAGGCCTGCGCAGCCTGGCTCCCGGCGAGCCCGGCTACCGGCCGCGCTATCAAGGCGGTCCTTGGGAGCGGGATGGCGCCTATCACCAGGGCACAGTCTGGCCCTGGCTGCTCGGCCCGTTTATCACTGCGTACCTGCGGGCCTTCGGACGCTCGAAAAAGAACGTGGTCTACTGCCGGTCTCTGGCGCTGGGCCTGGAACAGGAGCTATACCGCGGCTGCCTGGGGACCATCGGCGAGATCTACGACGCGGAGGCGCCGCATCGACCAGTGGGCGCTCCGGCGCAGGCCTGGAGCGTCGCGGAGCTGCTACGGGTTCGGTATGCGAATCTGTCGGAGTAAAGTGGGCCTCTGGGAAAAGCAAGGCAAAAGGCAAAACGCAAAAGGCAAAAGGCAAAAATCAAGGAAGGGGGCATTTCTTTAAAGAAAATGCTTGCGGGCGGCAGCCCGCGCTCCTTGATTTTTGCGTTTTGCCTTTTGCAGTTTGCCTTTTGCCTTGGTCTTCGAGACCCCGGCTTACCCAGCAAGTCTCGGAAACCAAAGCCGCCGCGCCGTTTCGCCGAGAATCGCAGCTCGCGCCGTGTCCTTGAGCGGCAGATCGTGGGTGAAGATGCGAAGGTGCTCGCTGTAGCTCACTTTCGGCGTCCACAACTCGCACGGGAAGTCGCTGCCCCACACGCAGCGCTCGGGGCCGTAGGCGTCGATGATCTTCAGGCAAGCCGGGTGCATGTCCGCGCAGGGATACCCCCCGGCGCTCCCCGTCGGGATGAACGTCAGCTTGGCGTGCAAGTTCTTGTTCCGCCCGAGCCGCAGCACGTCACCGAGGGTCGGCTCAAGCGACGGTCCCGCCTTCAGGTTCAGGCAGTGGTCCAGCACCACCCGCAGCCCGGCGAACTGTTTCAGCAGCCCGTCGGCTTCCGCCGTCTTCTCGCGGCCGATCAGCACGTTGATCACGATGCCGAGGTCCGCTCCTTTCTTCCACAGGGCTTTGACTCCCGGGTGATCGAGCTTCCCGTCCCGGGCGGGGATGCTCCGCATGCCCCGCAGGCCGTAATCTCGCACATACTGCTCGAGCAGGCCGGGGCTGTGGGGGTCGTCCGGGTCGAGCGTGCCGACCCCCGCCACCCAGTCCGGGTTGGCCTTGGCGCTGTCGCAGATATAGCGGTTGTCAAAGCGATAGAATGTGCTGGTCTGGATGGCGCACACCGCCCGGACGGCGTTGGCCCGGCTCTCCCGGCGCAGGTGCTCGAGCGAGCCCTTGCCAGCCGGGGGCCGCAGCGGCTTGTCGATCGGCGGGTAGCGCTTTTCATCCGGCGAATAGATGTGGGCATGCGTGTCTACAACGAGCATCACCTTGCTACACTACTAGGACCGCGTAAGGAGGACAAGTCGCCATGCTGAAAAACTTTGCACTCGCGCTCTGCTTGGTCGGCGCCCTGTGCGCCGCTGAGCAACAGGGCTGGTACCCGCACGAGGGGAGCCTCATGAAATACCGGGTCAACATTCGCTTCGGCGAGGAACCCGATACCATGCCCGACGGCTGGAAGTTCGGGCGCGTCTCTTCGGTCGCCACCGACGCGAACGGCCAGGTCTACGTGTTTCATCGCGGCAAGAAGGCCGACCCGATCGTCGTCTTCGACAACAAGGGCAACTATCTCCGCTCGTGGGGCAAAGGGATGTTCGGCAATCCCCACGGCATGCGGGTGGACAAGCAGGGCAACGTCTGGATCACCGACAACGGCGACCACCAGGTCATGAAGTTCACCAACAAGGGCGAACTGCTGCTGACGCTGGGGATCAAGGGCAAGGCCGGCACCGACCCCAAGACCTTCAACCGGCCGACCGACATCGCCTTCACGCCCTCCGGCGACGCCTTCTACGTCTCCGACGGCTACGGCAACTCCCGCGTGGTGAAGTTCACCAAAGACGGCAAATACCTGATGGACTGGGGTAAGCGCGGCGCCGGCCCGGGCGAGTTCAACACGCCGCACTCGGTCGGCGTCGATTCCAAGGGCACGGTCTACGTCAGCGACCGCGAGAACAACCGCATCCAGATCTTCGACGCCAACGGCAAGTTCCTGCGCCAGTGGACCCACCTCGGCGCCACCCAAAACCTCTTCATCACGCCCAAGGACGAGATGTGGATCATCACCCACCGCGACAACATTGAGAACATCACCTACGACACGCTCGCCGGCCGCATCATGAAGATCGACCTGGCGACCGGCAAGATCCTCGGCGCCATGGAGAGCCCCGGGCACTGGATCAACGTCAGCAAGGACGGCGAGATCTTCATCGGCAGCCTTACGGGGAACGTCTTTCGGTGGTACGCGGGGTGGCTTACGCGGGGGCTGGGGGCGGAGGAAGGGCTCAGACCCGCGAACCAGAAATAAAGGCAAGTCAAAAGTCAAAAGGCAAAAGTCAAAAGGCAAAAGTGTCGGAACGACGGGACTTGGGGGAACGGCTGTTGGAGTATGGGGTGCGGGTCATTAGGGTCGTCGAGTCTTTGCCCAAGACGCTCGTCGGGAGGCGGATCGGGGACCAGCTCTTGCGCTGTGGAATGTCGGTCGGTGCGAATTATGAGGAGTCGCGCGGCGCTGAATCAGCGGACGATTTCGTTCACAAGCTGCAGTTGGCGCTAAAGGAATTGCGCGAATCCAACTACTGGCTGCGACTGCTCGACAAGGCCGGAACCCTTCCATCGAAACGGCTGGTCAGCATCCTGGACGAGTCGACGCAACTCATCGCAATTCTGTCCAAGGCCGTGGCAACGGCAAAGGGGAAGACCAAGTGACGGCTGGTTTTACTTTTGACTTTTGACTTTTGACCTTTGACTTTTGACTTGCTTTTGAATTCGATCTATGAGAATCACCTCCATCGATACCTACCTAATCGGCAACCCCTGGAAAAACTGGCTCTTCACCCGCGTCTCGACGGACGAGGGTCTCCACGGCGTCGGCGAAGGAACCGCCAACGCCTTCGGCAAGACGGTCGAAGCCGCGGTCCACGAACTCACTCCGCTGGTCCTGGGAATGGATCCGTTCCAGGTCGAGATGATTTCGCAGAAGATGATCCGCGATGTGTACACGGAGGGCGGGCAGATCCACATGTCGGCGGTCGCGTCGGTCGAGATCGCCTGCTGGGACATCATCGGCAAGGCCACCAACCAGCCCATCTACAACCTTTGGGGCGGACGGTGCCAGGAGAAGCTGCGCGCCTACGCCAACGGCTGGTATCGCGGCCCGCGCACCCCGGAGAGCTTCCACGAGAAGGCGAAACAAGTGGTCCGGCGGGGTTATACGGCGCTGAAGTTCGATCCGTTCGGGGCCAACTGGCGAACTATGTCGGAGGCCGAGTTCGCCCTCTCCCACGATATCGTGGCCGCTGTGCGCGAGGCGGTGGGGCCGTCGGTGGATATCCTCATCGAGGTGCACAGCCGCTTCAACGTGTCCACGGCGATTCAGTTCGCCAAGGCCATCGAGCGATACCGCCCTGCTTGGTACGAGGAGCCGGTGCCGCACACCAACATCGCCGCCATGGTGGAGGTGGCGCGCGAGTGCCCCATCCCGGTGGCGACCGGCGAAAGCTTCAGCAACAAGCAGCAGTTTGCCGAGCTGCTGAAGCACGAAGTAGTCAGCATCTTCCAGCCCGAGCCGCTGGCGCTGGGCGGCATCTTCGCCGCCCGCAAGATCGCCGACATGGTCGACGCCCACTACGGGGTGATCGCGCCGCACAGCGCCCAGGGGCCGATCTGCTCGGCCGCCTGCGTCCAGCTCAACGCCTCGCTGCCGAACTTTTTTATCCATGAGATCTTCGATGAATTCAACGAGCCCTGGGAGAAACAGATCCTGACCAATCCGGTCGAGGTGAAGAACGGCTACATCGAGATCTCGGAACGGCCGGGATTGGGCGTCGACCTCGTGTTAGAGGAATTACCCAGGCACCCCTACCGCCAGGAGCACTTCCTGCCCCTGTTCAAGCCGGGCTGGGAGCGCCGCAAGCAGAAGGCCGCTGCGGCGGAATAATTAGTGGAAGGTATAAGATAGCTGTGAGAGAGTAGCCAAGAGGATTTTCCATGAAATCGGCAACCGTTCGGGACCTTAGGACCAAAACGTCGGAAGTCCTCCGCGCGGCGGCACGGCACAGTGTGGTGATCACATCCCGAGGCCGGCCGGTGGCCTGCGTGGTTGGCGTCCAGGAGGATGGCCGGGCGTCCACGGCTCCTCGGAAAGAAGGAGCCTTAAGCCAGCGAGAGAAGGATAGGATGTTCAAGCTCGCTGCCCGCATTTGGAAAATCAAGCCGGAGAGGGGCAAGAAATGGATCTCCCAGCAGTACCACGATCGGGTTCTCTACGGTGACCGCGACCAATGATCTTCGTGGATACGGGCGCCTGGGCCGCCTTCTTTGTGCCGCGGGACCCACTGCACGAGGTAGCAGTGCGATGGATGCGTGAAAACCGGGAGCCGCTCATCACAATTGATTACGTTCTGCATGAATTCCTTACGCTTGTGAAGAGAAGAGTCGGGGTTGCGGCGGCCATTGAGGCCGGAGGCAAACTGTGGGAAGTGGCTGACATTCGAGAAGCCTTGCAGGTCTTCCGCAGTCACCGCGACAAGGGGTGGAGTTTCACGGATTGCACCAGCTTTGCGGTCATGAGACGACTCCGGATTCTTCAAGCTTTCGCCTTCGACAGGCACTTCTCTCAGATGGCGGGCATCCAAAGGGTGCCGTGAACAATCGGGTAAAATCCAGCCGGCTCAGGGAACGCACGTCTTGCCCTGGAACGGCGTGTTGGGTGGTTTTATAGGTGAAAACAGGGCTGTCCCGGATTTTCAATCATTGATGCTGCCGATGCTCATGCTTGCGGCGGATGGGCGGGAGCACCGCATGGCGTTCTTCCGGGAGCAGATCTCGAGGGAGTTGGCCCGGCACTTCTACTTTTAGTAGGATAAGCCTCTGGGCAATTGACGATTGATTCATTGACGATTGAAGATTGAACGGATCCAGTGGCCTGGGCAATCGTCAATCGTCAATGAATCAATCGTCAATTGCCTTACAACTATGCTCCTCCCCCTAACCCCCTTACGTTTCCTCCAGCGCGCGGTCGCCGAATACGGACGTAAGACCGGCGTGGTCTGCGGCGCCGAGCGGTTTACCTACGCCCAATTTGCCGAGCGGGTCCGAAAACTGGCAGGGGCGCTTCGGGCGCACGGGATCCAGCCGGGCGACCGGGTGGCCTACCTGAGCTTCAACTGCCACCGGCTGCTCGAGGGTTACTACGGGGCGCCGCTGGCCGGGGCCATCGTGCTGCCGCTGAACGTGCGCCTGGCGGCCGAGGAGCAGATGGCGATCCTGGCCCATTCCGGAGCGCGGGCGGTGTTCTTCGCCCCGGAGTTTCTGCCCGTCGTCGAGCAGATTCGAGCGAAGCTAAAGAGTGTGGAGTGGTACGTGCCGCTCGAAGCCGGCTACGAGGAGCTGGTCTCGGCCGCCGAGCCGGCGCCGTTTGACTACACCGTCGTCGACGAAAACTCGATTGCCGAGCTGTTCTACACGAGCGGCTCCACCGGCAAGCCCAAGGGCGTCATGCTGAGCCATCGCACGCTCTACCTGCACGCCCTCTACGTGCTCTCCACCGTCGGCGCCGATGACAAAGGAGTCGAACTGCACACCATCCCGCTGTTTCACGCTAACGGCTGGGGACGGCCGCAGACGGTCACCTTCGCCGGCGGGCTCCATGTGATGGCCAAACGGTTCGACCCGCAATGGGTCCTGGAGACGATCCAGAAAGAGCGGGTCACGGCCTTCTCGATGGTGCCGGCCATGGCGACCGCCCTGGTCCACACCTCGGGGATCGAGCAATACGATCTGTCGAGCCTCAAGGAAGTGTTTCTCGGTGGGGCGCCCAGTTCGCCGGCGCTCGTGCGCAGCGTCGAGGAGGCCCTCGGCTGCCGCTGCTTCGTCGGCTACGGGCTGACCGAGACCTGCCCGGTGCTTTCTAACGCCCGCATCAAAAGCACGCTGGGGGATCTCTCCGACGAACAGCGGATCGAGCGCCAGGCGATGACCGGCTACGCCATCCCCGGCGTGGAAATGCGCGTGGTCGACTCGAACGGTAGCGATGTGCCGCGCGACCGGTCCACCATCGGCGAAATCCTCGCCCGCACCGACGGGGTGATGGACGGCTACTGGAACGAGCCCGAGGAGACCACCCGCGTCATGCTGGACGGCTGGTTCCGCACGGGCGACATGGCCGTGTGGGACGAGGACGGCTACTTCCTCATCCTCGACCGCAAGAAGGACATCATCATCAGCGGCGGCGAAAACATCTCCTCCATCGAGATCGAGACGGTGCTGGCCGGCCACCCGGCGGTCTACGAGTGCGCCGTGGTGGGCATCCCGGATGAGAAGTGGGGCGAAGCGCCGAAGGCTTTCGTCAGCCTCAAACCGGGCGCGGCGGCCACCGAGGCCGATTTGAAGGACCACGTGCGCCGCCACTTGGCCGGCTTCAAGGTTCCCAAGTCGGTCGAGGTGGTGGACGCGCTGCCCAAGGGATCGACCGGCAAGATCCTCAAACGGGCGCTGCGCGATCCCTACTGGATCGGCATGGAGAAGCGGGTGCACGGGTGAGCCCGCGGCTCGGCAGAACTGCCCCATAGCCGGGTGAGGGAACTGAGAAATTCAAGGAATTGAGGAATTGACGAACGAGCTGCTGGAAGGGATTTGGAAGGCGGGATTGATCTTGTTGGGTCGTGATGTTCAGGAGCAGTATGGTCTGCACACGCCCATCTTTATTGATCTGCGGCACCGGCTGTACGAGGACGTGGCGCTCGTCGAGCAGCTCGGGGCGGCGCTTTACCGCAAGATCGCGGAGATCACCGGCAACCCGGCGCCACGGCCGCAGCAGGTACTGGGCATCCCGGATACGGCGACGCCGCTGGCGCTCGCCGCCGCGGTGGCCTCCGTCGATACCGGCGTGCCCCTGATCTACGGGCAGTTGCGCAAGAGGCCGGCCGCCTACCCCGGCGGCGTGTCCGGCGTCAGCGCGTTTATGGGAACCTATCAGAAGGATCGGGAGATCACGCTGATCGACGACGTCATGGCCTCGGGCCGCTCCAAGCTCTGGGCCATCGAGCAGCTCGCCCGCGACGGGATTCCCGTGACCCGCATCCTGGTGGTGGTGGACCGCGAGCAGGGCGGCGACGAGATCCTCGAGGCCCGCGGATACCCGGTGCACAGCCTGTGGAAGATCTCCGAGATCCTGGATTACTTCGTGCGCACCGGCAAGGTGGATCCCGCGACCGCCCGCGGCGCGCTCGACTATCTCCGTGCCAAACAATTTCACTGACCGGCCCTTCCTCGTCCCGGCGGCGCTTGCCGTCCTCGTCCTGCTGTTTGGCTTTCGCTGCTCCCGGACCTGGCGCGTGTTCAATGACACGGCGGACGAGGCGGTGCACATCGAAGCCGGTCTGGAGTTCTTGCAGACCCGCCATTACACCAGAGAAGCCCAGCACCCGCCTCTGGCCCGAGTGATTCTCGCCATCCCCCCTTACAAGGCCGGTCTGCGCTACAGCCCACACTGGCCCCTGTGGACCGGCAGCACCCCGGAATTCTACTGGCGCACCCTGAGCTTGGCGCGGCTGGGAAACCTGCTCTGGGTTCCTTTTCTGATCGTCTACGTATACCAGTGGGCCCGGCGGCTCCACAGCCCGGCAGCGGGCCTCGCCGCCGCGGCGCTGGCGAGCTTTTCGCCCAACCTGCTGGCCCACGCTTCGCTCGCCACGCTCGATTTCGGCGCAGCCACGGGCATCTTGGTCGCGAGCTATTATTTCTGGCGCTGGAGTGAGGAACCCGGGTGGGCCAACTGCCTGTTGGCCGCCTTCGCTTTCGGCGTCGCCATCCTGATCAAGTTTTCAGCCCTGATGATGCTCCCTCCCATCGCGGCTGTTTTTTTCCTGACCTCCCGCTCCCGTCTCTCCTCTCTCCTCTCGCCTCTCTTTTCTTTCTCGTTCGTGGCCGTAGTGGCGCTCCTGGTCTGGACCGCCTACCTGTTTGAGGTCGGGCGCCTCTCTACGCCACAGTTCCAGCCGGCGCAGGGCAGCTTCGGCCAGGATCTGGAGCACCGCGTGGCCGGCCTGGTCGGAGACCACGACATCCCTGCGCCCCGCTTCTGGCGCGGCGTGCTGGATGTCATCGGGCACAATGCCCACGGTCACCAGACCTATCTGCTCGGAAAGCTCGGCCAGTACGGGTGGTGGTACTACTTCCCGGTCGCCCTGGCCCTCAAGTCGACGCTGCCCATGCTGGCGCTGGTGAGCTTGTCGCTGGTGGCTTGTGGCCTGCGGGGCCAGAGGCGCTATCCGTTGATGGCGGCGGCGACGCTGCTAGTGGTCTGCATGGCGAGCAACATCAACCTGGGTGTCCGGCACATTCTGGCCATTTATGCCTTCTTCGCATTACTGGCGTCGGGGCTGTTTGCCGCGACCGGCTGGCTGCGGATCGTGGCTTTGGCGCTGCTGCTCTGGCACGCCGGCGAGTCAGTCGCCGCCCATCCGGACTACCTGGCCTACTTCAACGAAACGGTGCGCGGCCGCGAAGACCAGTTCCTGCTCGACAGCAATCTCGATTGGGGCCAGGACCTCGAGCGGTTGCGGCGCTACGTGGTGGAACATAATGTCACCAGCGTCTACCTAAGCTATTTCGGACGGGCAGATCCGGCGCGCCTGGGGATTCCCGGCATCCAGCCGTTGCCGCCCGGTCTCCGTCCCAAGGGATGGGTAGCGGTCAGCAAGGCTCACATCGCCGGTCTGGCGCTGCCAAACGGCCACGGGCTTACGTGGCTGAAGGCGTGCACGCCGACCGCTCGCATCGGCAAATCAATCTTGGTTTATTATTTTCCGTGACCGACGCCGTCCTGACACCTGAAACCTGATACCTGGAACCTGCCTTTTATCCCCGCGGAATGACGGCGTAAGCGACCAGCGCGTAGGAAAGGCCGACGGCGGCCAGGGTGATCCACAACAGCGTCTTGACGAATCGCAGTTCGGAGGTGTGCGAGGCAGTGGCGGACTCAATGACCTCGACCCACTCCGGCGGCGTGGAGGACGTGCCTGCCTCAGCCTTGGCCACCAGGCCCTCGTAGCGCTTTTCCATCTCTGTGACATGCTGCTCGCGGCTGTCGAACCAGGCGGACCACCCTTGCTCCAGGCGCTTGTTGCTCTGATCGAGGAAGCTTTGCAGCTCCCTGTCGGTGGCCTCGCGGAGCCGCTTGTCGAGCGTTGCCTTGTACTCCTTCTCGCAGCGCGCCAGGAACTGGTCGAACTCGGCGGTCTGCTCGGGGGCAAGCACGGTGGGGGCGGGTGTGTTCCCGGCGACTGCCTCCGGCTGGCCGGTCTTTTCCAAGGCCTGGGCAGCCAGGGCTTGCGCTTCCGTGCTGGCCTTGTGGATCTGGGCCACCTGCTCATCCACCCGGTTTGCCTTCTGCTGTAAATCGTCGACCAGCGCCTGCATTGCCGACTGGCGCTCGGCCAGGTCGTGCATGAGCGCGCGCACCGTGTCCACCGACTGGAGGCCGATCATGGTGGCATCGCTGCCGGTCGCCTTCACCGAGGCGATCGTGATCTCCAACTGGGCCAGCCGTTTCTCGAGATCCACGGCCATGGAGCGAACCGTGTTCAGAGACTTCTCCAGGTGGGCGAGCAGGTTTTTCTCAGCCTGCTGCGTGGCCTGAACGGTCCCCAGCGCTTTGTCCGTCTGGGCCTGGTGGTCGGTCGCCTGCTGCGTCAGTCCGCGCAGCGTCTCGTACTCGGTCTCGGGCTCGGCGGACCGCTTGGCGTGGTCCTGAAGCACGGCGTCGGTGGCCACCAGCCTCTGTTCCACTTGTGACTGGCGACCCTGCAACTGCTCGACCAGGGTCTGGATCACCCCCAGCGTCTGCCCTAGTTGCTCGACTTGGCGCCGCGTCTCGGCCACCGCCAGGTCCTGCTCCGGGTGGCTCTGCCGGGCCTTGATCTCTTCCAGCCGGGCCGCGGCCTCCGCCTGGCGTGACTTCAGTTCGATGGTCAGGGTGTTCAGTGCCGCCAGCCGCTCTTCGACGAGCGACTGCATCTGGCCGGCGCTGTCCTGGATCTGCTGGAAGGCAGCTTCGTTGGCCACGTACCGCTCTTCGTGCTCCTGGAACTGCTTGGCGGTTTCCGCTAATGCTTCCACCACGCCCATCAGGCCGTTGAAAGAAAGGTCTACCTTGGACACCGGGTTACTCCCTAGGCCGTGTGGCCCGACACTAGTGTCCACCGGGGGCACGAGGCAGCGCTATACGGAGCTTCTCCTAGACCGGGATAGGAAAGAATCCTAAAAACGAAAGAGGAAGTTGGCCATAAGAAACCTTCCGGGGCCCAGAACCTACACACCCCACAACCTGCCTCTTAATACACGCGAGGCGCGCCGGATGGCGGGCGCGCCCCACGGTTGCCCGGCGCGGCGCATGGACGTGTGATCCGCACCGGAATTTATTGACAAGCCCCAAGCAGCCGCCTGTAGCCGTCGGACCGGCCGGCTCCCGCTCAGCCCTTGTCTTTGCTACTAAGTGGCGACAGACCCCGTTTTGTTTCAGGGGTGAGAAAATTTTTCACTAGACCGGCCCCTGGGCCATCGCCGGCCGCCGGCCGGCTTTGGGGGTGGCTCGATCAGGCGGCCGACCCCGGCTCAGCGGAGCCGCCCTACTGGCCCGCGTGCCGCTTCAGGATTTGGGGCAGGTTCTGGGAGAAGGAAGACCGCGCCAGCACCATGTCGCACCCCGCCTTTTGGGCCTTCAGTTTGAGCTCTCCCTGCACGTGCGATACGAAGGCCAGCAGGGAGGTCCGCTTCAGGTCGGGGTGGCTCTTGAGCTTGGCAATCAATGGGAGGGGTTTGACGGCGTTGAGGTTCAGATCCACGATGATCAGCGAGGGTTTCTGGGAGGCGAAGCTGAGCACGGCCTCTTCCGTGGTGGCGAACTGCACCACCACGCCCGCCCGCTTAGCAGTCTCCGAGATCTTGGCCGCGAAAAACAGGTCATCCACCACTGCCAGGATTCTGTTGTGATGATTCTCTTTCATGCGTTGGTCCAGTCGTGGCCGGCGGGCGGCAAACTCCCGGCCGCAGGAAGGAGCTGGGAGGCCTGCTACCTACTGGCCGGTATGCAATGGCTACTGCCTGCTCGCCAGGGAACAATCGGAATCGATCCGGGAACCTTCTAGCTTAGACCAAGCGCGACGCTTCTGTCAAAGTTGCCCCCTCTCGCCAATCTATGATAGCGTGAACAGTTCTACCTCAGACGACCCGTCTTATGGAGAGCGTCCCGCAAAAAATCGTTGTCGCCCATAGCCCCGATTCCGACGACGCCTTTATGTTCTACGGTCTGGCGACGCAAAAGATTCGGTCCAGCCTGGTGAGTTTCCAGCACGTGCTCGAGGATATCGAGACCTTGAACCGGGCGGCCGTGGAGGGCCGCTACGAGATGACGGCCATCTCCTATCACGCCTACCCCTACGTGGCCGATAAGTACGTGCTGACCAGCTCGGGATCCAGCGTGGGCGACGGCTACGGCCCGATCGTAGTGGCCGCGCGGCCTTTGGATCCCGAGGAGTTGAAGGGCAAGACCATCGCCGTGCCTGGCGCGCTCACCACCGCCTACCTGGTCCTGAAGCTGTTCCAACCGGATTTTCGGCCCCTGATGGTCCCCTTTGACAAGATCCTCGCCGCGGTCCGGGACGGCTCGGCCGATGCCGGCCTGCTGATCCATGAAGGCCAGATCAGCTTCGACCACCTGGGCATGCACCGCATCGTCGACCTGGGCCGCTGGTGGAAACAGACTTACGGCCTGCCTCTGCCGCTTGGTGGTAACGCCATTTTGCGCTCGCTCGAACCCCCGCTCAGCCGCGAATGCTGCCTGATGCTGCGCAAGAGCATCGAGTACGCGCTGGCTAACCGGGAAGAGGCCCTCGCCTACGCCTTGCAGTTCGCCCGCGGCCTCGACTCCGGGCTCACCGAGAAGTTCGTCGGAATGTACGTAAACCACCACACCGTGGCCTGCGACCACCAGGTGGTCCAGGCCGCCCAAAAAATGCTCGACATGGGCTACGAAGCCGGGCTGATTCCCCGGCGCGTAAACGTCGAGTTTGTCTGATGGATATGCGCCTGTTACTTTGCTTTTTTCTGGCTCTCGGGTTACTGGCGGGCGATGCGAAGGAGGATCTGCGCAGCGACAGTCCCAAGCGCCGCGCCCAGGCCGCCGAGGAGCTGGGCAAATCGAAAGATACTCAGAACCTGCCCCTGCTGCGGGGTCTGCTCAAGGATCCGGAGCGCGAAGTCCGGGCCGAAGCCGTCGCCGCTATGGTTTCCATCGGCGCCCAGCAGAGCCTCGAGCCGCTCATGGAGGCCGCTCGCGATTCGGAACCCTCCATCCAGATCCTGGCGGTCGACGGCCTGGTGAATTTCTACTATCCCGGCTACGTGCAGACCGGCTGGACGGCCGCGCTCAAGAAATTCGGCACGAGCATCAAAGGCCGCTTCACGGAAACCAACACGCTGGTGGTGGATCCTTATGTCACAGTCGCGCCGGAGGTGATCCAGGCGCTGGGGCGCGTGGCCACCGGCGGAACGAGCATGGACTCCCGGGCGCTGGCGGCGCGGGCCCTGGGGATACTGCGCGCGCGAACGGCCGTTCCGCAGTTGATCGAAACTCTGCGCTCCAAGGACAGTGAAGTCATCCTGGAATCGCTGCGAGCGCTCGAGAAGATCGGCGACCAGGCGGCCGGCCCCCAGTTCCAGTTCCTGCTGCGCGACTTGAGCGAGCCGGTGCAGATCGCGGCCGTCGACGCTACCGGCCAGTTGCAGAACCGTGAGGCTCTTCCCGTGCTCCGTGACCTGCTAAAAACCAGCCGCAAGCCCAACGTGCGCCGCGCGGCGCTGGTGGCTCTGGCCAAAATGCCCGAGCCGGCCAGCCGGGACGCGTTTGCCGGCTACCTCAGCGATCGCGATAAGTACCTCCGCGCCGCCGCCGCCGAGGGCCTTGGGCGCTCCGGCAACACCGCCGACGCCGAGCGCCTCAAGCGCGCCTTCAGCGGCGAAAAGAGCGAATCGCCCCGTCTCTCCATGGCCTTCGCACTGTGTCTGCTCGACGATCTCAGCTACCTGCCCTACCTGCTCGACGCGCTGAATTCCACGTTCCACCGCGGCGAAGCGCGCCCGTTCCTGATCGAGCTCGCCCGCCGTCCCCAGGCGCGCTCCCAGCTTTATCCGCACTTGAAGAACGGCAGCAATGATCAGAAAAAGAACCTCGCCCAAGTGATGGCGGTGAGCGGCACAGCCGAGAGCCTGCCCTACCTCGAAGAGCTTAGCCACGACCCCAACCCGGAGGTCGCCCAGGAGGCGATCAGGGCCGCTAAGGCATTGAAAGCAAGGCTTTAAAGCGCGGTCGGCTCGGGGCAGTGGCGCGCCGGGCCGGCTTTGCGCTATAATGTTTGCTTTCAAGACTTTGGAGGGTTCCGCCAGCATGCCACATGCAAATGTCAAGAAGTTTCGTCCCTACTGTCCTGAATGCAAAGATTACTTCACATTAATGGCGGTTGTGCCCAAAGGCGCAGACGTAGAGAGCTACATTCGCGAATCCGTGGCTCGGCATGATCACAAGGCATTCGCCGAAGCCAAAGCCTCGCACTTCAAGATCCGTGTAGGACAACAGAAGCAGCGGAAGAAGTAACCGCCCGTCACCCACAACCAGGTGGACAGCCGGAAACTGGAGGAGCTCGCGCGCCGCAACGCCGCTGCCTTGGATGGCGGCGGGCCGGAGCGCCGCGAGCGCCAGCACAAAGAGGGAAAACTGTCCGCGCGCGAGCGGCTGGACCTGCTGCTCGACGAGGGCACTTTTGAAGAGCTGGACCGGCTCGTCGTTCATCGCTGCCACGACTTCGGCATGGACCAGACCGCCCCGCCGGGTGACGGCTTCATCACCGGCTACGGGCGCATCGACGGTCGCCCGGTCTACGTCTTCTCCCACGATTTCACTGTTTTCGGCGGCTCGCTCTCGGTAACCAACGCCCAGAAGGTCTGCAAGGTGATGGACCTGGCCATGAAGAACGGCGCTCCCATCATCGGCCTCAACGACTCGGGAGGCGCGCGCATTCAGGATGGCGTCGAGTCGCTCGCCGGCTACGCCGAGATTTTCCTGCGCAACACCCTGGCCAGCGGCGTGGTGCCGCAGATCTCCGCCATTCTCGGACCCTGTGCCGGGGGCGCGGTCTACTCGCCGGCCATCACCGACTTCGTCGTCATGGTGGACAAGACCAGCTACATGTTCGTCACCGGCCCCGACGTGATCAAGACGGTGACCCACGAGGAAGTGACCAAGGAGGAGCTGGGCGGTGCGGCCACCCACAACCAGGTGAGCGGCGTCGGACACTTCATGGCCCGCGACGACGCCGAGGCGCTGCAATTGATCCGTGAGCTGTTGAGCTTTCTGCCGTCCAATAACCTGGATGACGCGCCGCGGCGGGAGTGCCGGGACCCGGCCGACCGGGCCGAGCCGAAGCTCGATACGCTGGTGCCGGTCGAATCCGACCGGCCGTACGACATTCGGGACATCATTCACGCGGTGGTCGATGATGGGTATTTCTTCGAGGTGCAGGAGCACTTCGCTCAGAACTTCGTGGTGGGCTTCGCTCGCCTGGACGGCTATCCGGTCGGCCTCGTCGCCAACCAGCCGGCGGTGCTTGCCGGCTGCCTGGACATCAACTCCTCGGTCAAGGGCGCGCGCTTCGTGCGGTTCTGCGACGCGTTCAACATTCCCCTGGTGACCTTTGAGGATGTGCCCGGCTTCCTGCCCGGTACGCAACAGGAGTACGGAGGCATCATCCGCCACGGGGCCAAGCTCCTCTACGCCTTCGCCGAGGCCACCGTGCCCAAGATCACCGTGATCACCCGCAAGGCTTATGGCGGGGCCTACTGCGTCATGGGATCGAAGCACATCCGGGCGGACATCAACTATGCCTACCCCACGGCGGAGATCGCGGTGATGGGGCCGGACGGCGCAGTGAATATCATCTACCGCCGCGAGCTGGCCGCCGCCGGAGGTGACGCCGACCGGGTGCGCCAGGAGAAGATCGCCGAATTCCGCGAGCGCTTCGCCAACCCCTACGTGGCCGCCGAGCGCGGCTACATCGACGCCGTCATCGAGCCGCGCCAAACCCGCCCCAAGCTCATCGCCGCGTTGCGCATGCTGGAGAACAAGACCGACACCATGCCGCGCAAGAAGCACGGGAATATCCCGCTGTAACCGTGCCGCGTGCTATGATAAGAAAAATCCCGAAGAATCGGGCCGTGGCGCAGCCTGGCTAGCGCGCTTGCTTGGGGTGCAAGAGGTCGTGAGTTCAAATCTCACCGGCCCGACCAAAGAACTCAAAGACTTACCGACTGCTAATCCCTCCCCAGCCTCGTTTGGAGTCCATTTGGCGTCCAAACCTCGCAGAAACTGCATGGGCGTCGTGGGCACGATGTGGCTTCGGGTGATGCCCACCAACAATCCTTCGGTTTCAATGTGATCAACGAAATGGGCAGGATGGGCAGCTTCTTTTTCGTGTCGTCCGCTTGAGAGGACGAAAACACGTGATCCCCTATATAGGACGTTGCCCATCGATGCCCATGGCGGCAACCACGTCACTTCTCTGTTGACGACTGAACGCGCCGGGTGCTACTGAGAAGAAGAACGCTGGCAAAGCGTTTACGGTGAGATGCTCTGCATTCTCACCCGAGCGCCGGGACGCTCCTAAATCTCCTTCCCGCAGCTTTTTCCGCTGCTATTCGTGTCCCTGCAAACATGACGTCCTCGATTCCTGTCTACCGTGCCGACGGTAGCCTCTACGCTCATGTGAGCGAGAAACGATTGGAGTGGCTTCAGTCGGCGGGATTGGTTGCGCGTGTGGTGCGCCACCGCAAGGGGCACGTCAATCGGGTCATTCTCTTCGGTCGACCAGGCGAGCCAGGGCCTACACCGGCCGGTGCGTATTTGGGTACACGGTACATCTTCAGGGAGCGGCTTGAAAGCGGCTCTCGGTGTTGGCGGCATAAGCGCCTGAACCCCAA
>JACQDI010000265.1 GCA_016201195.1 Acidobacteriota bacterium
CCCGTGGCCGCATTCTGATCTCGAGCCTGGTCCACGAAGGGGCCACCTACAGGCCGACGCAGGGTCCCACGGAGTTCGTCCACGGCGAGCCGCTGAACGTCACCGACCTCGAAGTCGCCCCCGACGGCTTCGTCTACTTTGTCAACGGAGGCCGCGACACCGAGGGCGGGCTCTATCGGGTGGTGTACCGCGGCCCCAACGGCGGCCCGAAGCCGCCATCGAGCGGAGTGCTGGCGGCCGTGCGCCAGCCGCAGCCCCTGTCGAGTTGGGGTCACGCGGCGCTGCTGGCGCGCCAGAAAGAGATGGGCGAAGCGTGGGGAACTGAACTCGAGAAGCTCGCCCGCAACACCTCGGCCGGCTCGATGGACCGCGTCCAGGCCCTGTTGCTGCTCCAGCGCCTCGGCCCCAAACCCCGCGCCACCCTGCTCGATCCACTCAGCCAGGACGCGGATGCCAAAGTGCGCGCCGCGGCCATCTTCGTCGTGGGCCAGCACACCAGTCCGGCGGCCAAGGCCATCGCCGCCCGCGGTCTCCAGGACACCGACCCCTTCGTCCGCCGCCGCGCCTGCGAGGCCCTGGTGCGCATGGAGCACTTCGCCCCCGTCGCCGGCATCTACGCGCTGCTCAACGATGCGGACCGCTTCGTCCGCTACGCCGCACGGCTCGCCCTCGAGCGCGCCCCCCGCTCCGAGTGGCAGACCCAGGCGCTCGCCGAGACCAATCCCAAGGGGGCCATCGAGAGCCTGGTGGCGCTGGCCAACACGGCCGCCACCTCGCAAGATCTGGGGCCGATCTACCAGAAGGAACTCGCCTTGTTACAGCGCAACGACCTCAACTCCGAGGACACACTGCGACTGCTGCGCGCGCTCCACCTCACGGCGATGAAGGCGACTGGCGAATCCGTTCCCGCGGGGATGCTCGGCAAGCCCGATCCCCAGCCGGCCCTGGTGCCCGACGGCATCCCCCCCGAGATTCTCCGCACGGTCGCCGCGCTCATCGAGCCGCGCTTTCCTGCCAATGATTACCGGCTCAACACCGAATACGCGCGTACCCTTGCCTACTGTGGCCAGCCCAGCGCGGTGCGGAAGATCCTCGCCGCCATGCCCAAAAGCGACAGCGAGCAGGAGAAGCTGCTCCAGATCCACTACGTCTACTGCCTGCGCGCCATCAGGCAAGGCTGGACGCCGGAGGAGAAGCAGGCGCTCCTCGCCTGGTTCGAGAAGGCGCAGAAGTGGCGCGGCGGGGCGAGCTTCCCCGGCTTCATCAATAATATGTTCAACTCGGCGCTGGCGTTCTTTTCCGAGGAGGAAAAGCAATATGCGTACAACCGGATGCCCGCCTACGCCCCGCTCACCGAGCAAGCCTCCTCTGGCAATCCACGCCGCCCGGGCTTCCAACTGGCCCCGGTGCTGGCGCGCCGTCGCGGCGTGCAGAACGTCAGCGAACAGGAGATCTTCGAGTACATGCTCTACGACCCGATGATTCTCAAGGCCAAGCCCGAGCGAGGCCAAGCGATCTTCGAGAAGGCCCAATGCAGCGCCTGCCACCGCTTCGGCGAAGTGGGGACCGACTATGGCCCGGATCTCACCACCATCGGCAGCCGCTTCAAGCGCAAGGACATCATCGAAGCGACGCTGTGGCCGTCGAAGACTATCTCCGACCTGTATGCGGCGATAGAAATCACCACTATCGATGGAAAGAAAACCATCGGCACGGTAGCCGGAGAAGACGCCTCCCAGATCACCTTGCAGGTGATGGGCGTGGGCCAGAAGATCTCCGTCGCCAAGAGTGATATCAAGACCCGCGAGATCTCGAAGACCTCCACCATGCCCGAAGGCCTGCTCGACGGGCTCAACATGTCGGAGATCGCCGACCTGTTCGCCTTTCTGCAGCAAGGAACGGGAGGACAAAACTGATGATCGGCCAGGCCAACGTGTCGCGCCAGGACGCCGAGACCGTAAAGGTCGCCCCAAAATAGCCGAGGGCCAAAAGCTTATATCATAGAAACAGGGGAAGCAACTCCGGATGACGGCATTTCTGCTCGCGCTGATACTGGCTGTCTGCGCCGCGGCGCCCGCTGCGACCGTGCCCGATTACCGCAAGAGCGGCGCCGACCATTTTTTCAACCTCGAGTACGACGAGGCCATCGCCGACTACACGCGGCTGGTGGAGCAGAACCCGGACGACCCCATCGCCTACAACCACCTCGCCAGCGCCCAGCTCTACAAGGAGCTGTACCGGCTGGGCCAGCTCGAGTCGAGCGCGCTGCGCGGCGACAACCAGTTCCTCCGCCAGGCGCGCCCCCAGCCCGACCCGCAGGCCAAGATTCGGTTCGAAGAAACGCTGAGCCGCGGCCGCCGGGTGGCCGAGTCGCTGCTCGCTCGCGACCGCCGCAACCAGCTCGCCCTCTACGCCCTGGGGACCAACCACGGCTTGCGCGGCAACTACGAGTTCAGCGTGGAGAAATCCTGGTTTGCCGCGCTGCGCAGCGGGGGCAAGGCCAAGGATTATTGCGAGCAGTTGCGCAAGCTCAACCCCGACTTCGCGGACTCCTACCTAGTGTTAGGCGTATATGAGTATGTGGTGGGGAGCCTGCCGCTTCCGGTCAAGGTGCTGGCGGCGATCGGCGGGCTGCGAGGGAGCAAGGAAAAAGGCGAGGCTTATGTGAACCGCGTGGCGCGCGAGGGCAAATACGCCCGCGACGACGCCCGCGTGCTGCTGGTGATCCTCTACCGCCGCGAGAAGCGCCCGCTCGAAGCGGCCAAGATGCTGGAGAGCCTGATCGCCGATTTCCCGCGCAACTACGTGCTCGGCTTGGAGCTGGCATCTATGTACTCCGATGCAGGCCAGCGCGACCGCGCCGTCAGCATGCTGCGCGACCTGCTTCACAAGGCCGACTCTCACGCCCCCGGCTACCAGCGCCTGCCACGCGGGGCAGTGGAACGCAAGATCGAAAGGTTGCAAAATGGCATGTAGGGTATGACCAAAGTTCTCATTCGCTTCAAACTGCAATCTCCGCTCACTGAGTCGAGCTTGGCTCATCTGGCCGACGCCCGCTCCGTATACGGCGTCTTCGATTTCCAGCTCGCCGCCGCCGGCACGACCCTGGCGGTCGAATACGACGCCACCCGCCTCCGCCCCGACGAAGTGGCGGCGGTGCTGCACCGCGCCGGTATCCCCGCCGTGCGCGAGTAGCCGGCTCAAAGGACAAGATGAGACCGCGCATCCTGTTCGCCACCGCCCTTTTCGTTGGCGCCTCCACTGCACCGGCGCAAGTCTCGGCCGCTCCGGTCACGGTGGTTGGGGAGTTCACAAACATGCGGCAGAGCGGGGAGCATGCGTACGGATGC
>JACQDI010000218.1 GCA_016201195.1 Acidobacteriota bacterium
CGCCTATCTGGCCCCGGAGGCGCGCTACGTGGAGAAGCTGGCCACGCCGGATGTGACCATCGCCGACATGATCGGCGACCTCGACCCGATCAAGGCGGCGCGCGGGGGCCTCGATCTTTCGAGCGAGCTGACCATCCACTACGGCCTGCTGCCGCGCGCCCATCGGGGCATCTTCGCCATCAACGAGCTGCCGGACCTGGCGGGCAAGATCCAGGTGGGGCTGTTCAACATCATGCAGGAAGGCGACGTGCAGATCAAAGGCTACCCGATCCGCCTGCCGCTGGACGTGCTGCTGGTGTTCACCGCCAACCCCGAGGACTACACGGCGCGCGGCAAGATCATCACCCCGCTCAAGGACCGCATCGGCAGCGAGATCCGCACCCACTACCCGGTGACGCTCGATCACGGCATAGGCATTACCGAGCAGGAGGCCTGGCTCGAGCGGGACGCGCGGGGCGGCGTCTGCATTCCGAAGTACATCAAGGAGATCGTGGAGTCCATTGCGTTCCTGGCGCGGGAGGAGAAGAAGATCGACAAGCGCTCGGGGGTGTCGCAGCGGCTGCCGATTACGTGTCTGGAGAACGTGGTCTCAAACGCCGAGCGCCGGGCCATCCGAAACAAGGAGCCACTGGTGGCGCCGCGGGTGAGCGACATCTATGCGGCCCTGCCTTCGCTGACCGGCAAGTTCGAGCTGGAGTACGAGGGCGAGCTGAAGGGCGCCGACGTGGTGGCGCGCGAGCTGATTCGCGGCGCCGTGGGGCGCGTCTACAGCCGCTACTTCGACGGCGTCAACGTGTCCCAGATCGTGCAGTGGTTCGAGCTGGGCGGGACGCTGAAGATCCGCGACGCCCAGCCGGCCGCCGAGCTGGTGAAGCAACTGGAGGGCATTCAGGGACTGATGGCCGTGGCGGCCGCGGTCGAAGTCGGGCTGCCCAAGGACGCGGCAGTGACGGCTTCAGCGGCTGAGTTCGTCCTCGACGGCCTCTACGCCCACCGGCGGATCAGCCGTAACGAGGAACTGGGCTACGTGGCCGAGGAGAAGAAACGCGAGCCCCGCGACCGGGACGACTTCCCGCCGCGCGGGTTCCGGAAGCAGTACCAGTGAAGTTCACCACCTATTCCCGCTTCACAGGCGACGACCTGGGCGTCAGCGTCGAGGACCTGCTGCGGGCGCTGTCGGACTTTCTGCTCCAGAGCGGATTTCATCAGCAGTATATGCGCTTCCACGAGATGGGGGAGCAGACCCTGGACGACCTGAAGCAGGCGATCCAGGAAGCGCTCGATAGTGGGAGCCTGTTTAGCGACGAGAATCTGCGGGAGCTGATGGAGAAGCTTCACCAACTGTCGCCGGAGCAGATGCAGCAACTGCTCGATAACCTCGCGCAGAGGATGGCCGAGGAAGGCTACATTTCGATCAGCGAGCCCGACCAGCAGGGCCAGCAGAAGGTCCAGCTCAACCCGGAGGGCGGCGTGGGCGAAAACCAGGCCGGGCGCGTGCGCTTCGAGCTGACCGACAAGGCCCTCGACTTTCTCGGCTTCAAGACCCTCAAGGATCTGCTTGCGTCGCTCGGCAAGGCCAGCTTCGGACGGCACGACACGCGCGACCTGGCCACCGGCATTGAATCGACCGGGGCCTCCAAGTCCTACGAATTCGGCGACATACTTAACCTCGATATCAGCGAGACACTTTCGAACGCCATCAAGCGCGAGGGATTGAGCATGCCGCTAAAGCTCGAGTATCCCGACCTGATGGTTCACCAGTCCGAATACCAGAGTTCCTGCGCCACCGTGTTGATGCTCGATTGCAGCCATAGCATGATCCTCTACGGCGAAGACCGCTTCACGCCGGCGAAAAAGGTCGCCCTGGCGCTGTCCCACCTGATCCGCGTGCAATACCCGGGCGACAGCCTGCACCTGGTGCTGTTCCACGACTCCGCTGAGGAGGTTCCGTTGTCGCAACTGGCGCGCGTCCAGGTCGGCCCCTTCTACACCAACACCCGCGAGGGACTGATCGTCGCCCAGCGCATTCTAGCCCGCCAGCACAAGGACATGCGCCAAATCATCATGATTACCGACGGCAAGCCCTCGGCTCTGACCCTCGACGACGGCCGCATTTACAAGAACGCCTTCGGGCTCGATCCGCTGGTGGTGGGCCGGACGCTCGATGAGGTCCACAAGTGCAAGCGCCACGGGATTCTCATTAATACCTTCATGCTGGCCAGCGATTACGGCCTGGTGCAGTTCGTGCAGAAGGTAACCGAGATTTGCCGCGGCAAGGCCTACTTCACCACCCCTTACAACCTCGGCCAGTACCTGTTGATGGATTACATGAACCGCAAAACGCGGACGATTCACTGAGGCACACTCAGCGCTTCTTGGCTTTCTGCCGGAGGCGCATGGCCCGTCTTCGCGCCGTGGCATCCCTCTTCTTTTGATCGCGGTCCATAGCCTCGAACTGGCGGTCGGCCCACTTTACCAGCTTGTCGATGTCGGCCATCACCTTCTCAAATCGGTCCTGTTTGGGCTTAGCCACGACCGTTCGTCCTCTTTTGGAGCAGTGCCGCCATCAGGCGCTCGAATCTGGCGTCAGTGCGGTCCAGCCTGGCCTCGGTTCGCTTTTGCGCCTGGACGAGAGCCTTCAGTTGGGCATCCGTTTTCACCAACATTTTCATGCCCACAAGCACCAGCTTGCGAAGGCTGTTGAGGCCCCGCGCGGTCTCGTCCTGCTGCGCGTTGATTTGCGCCTGCTGCTCCAGCAGGAAGTGGATCGCCTTCTCTACATCCATATCGGCTCCATTATACCCTGTTCACCGGCTCTTGGACTTCCTCGGACGGGGC
>JACQDI010000219.1 GCA_016201195.1 Acidobacteriota bacterium
AAAGGCGGCATGGGGCGGAAACAAAGAGAAGCGATTACCGAGGCTCTTGCCGCCGTGCCGGGCGCCGAGCAACGCGTAATCCTGGCAACGGGCAGTTACATCGGCGAAGGGTTTGACGACGCGCGGCTCGATACGCTGTTTCTGGCAATGCCGATCTCGTGGCGGGGAACTCTGCAGCAGTACGTCGGCCGGCTGCATCGCCTGCACGACAACAAGAGGGTCGTGCGGGTTTACGACTACGTGGATACCCAGGTTCCAATGCTGGCGAGGATGTACGAGAGGCGGCTCCGGGGCTACCAGGCCATCGGGTATACGGTGGAGCCCGATTTCCAGCCGAAGGGCCGCACCAGTTGGCTGCGGGAGCAGAAGGTGCTGCTTCGGGTGAAGGTGGATTGGGGTGACATTGCCGGGTCGTAACCCATCCTAATCACTCGGAAGCAGCGGCGAGGGCCAACCATCCGACCAGAGCGGCGAGCTTCTCATCCTGACGCCACGGAGGGCCGATGGCTTCTCCCAGTCCGGTTACGTGGCGTTGCAGTTCCTCGACAGCAACGCCGAGTTCGTCCGCGCCGCGGGAGAACAGTTCGCGCTCCACCACTTTCCTGACCGGCAGGTTGTAGTGTTCGCTGGCGTGTGTAAGTACGTCCCGGAAAAGCTCTCCCTCCGCGGTGTGGATCAGCGCGTGAGATGCCAGTGTCTTCGCAAGCGTCGTCGCCGGCCGGCCCGAGCCGAGGAGGAGGCCACAGGCGACGGTGTCATAGCCCCTCGCCCGCAGTTCATCGATGACCGCACGCAACGCTTGTCGGGCCAGAAGTCTTGCTCCATCGATGCACCGCTTGACAAGTTTCTCGGCCTCCTTTAAGTCCAACTCGGCTGCAGCATGGTATGGTTGCGTGAACTCAGGAATTCTCGGATCTGCAAGCTCGATTCGGCGTCGGTCGATGACTGCCGGCGAGTTCGGTGGACCGGCGACGGCTATGACCACCGCCCATCCCGAATGCGCTCGGAACCCTAACGCTGTGTGTGTCACCGCTTGCCTGTGCTCCTTATTCGTTGCGCACTGCGGCGACCGTTCTGGACTTCTGGAATTGCAGAAAGGCCAGCAGATCGGACATCTCCCGGCGGGTTAGGTTGTCGGCGAAGCCGTCGGGCATCAATGATACTGGAGACGGCCGCATGGAGACGATCTCGTTGCGCGGGATGCGCACGCGGTCGCGGGGCCCGCTGATGATGAGGACTGCGTCCGAGGTGCCTTCTCCCTGTACGCCGGTGTAGACTTCGCGCGCCGTTTCGACCCGGTAGACCTCGTGGCCGGGAACGAAGCTGGCGCTCGGATAGACGATGGCCTCCAGCAGGTCGAGGCCGGAGCGGATGGCGCCGATGCCGGTGAGGTCGGGTCCGACGTCGCCGCCATCGGTCATGATGGTATGGCAGCTAGCGCAGCCCGCCTTCTTGCCGAAGAAGACTTCGCGGCCGCGATCCGGATCACCGCCGTTCAGAAGCGGCTCGAGAGCCTGGAGGCGCTGAGCGCGGGAATCCTTCTCTTTCTGAATGCGCGCCAGCAGGGGCTGGGCGGCGGGCTGCACGCCCGAGGGGAAGCCCTTCAGCAGCTCGGGGATGCGCTCGGCGGCAATCCCGTCGGCCGGGTGAGTGGAGCTGAGCAGACCGGAGACCATGGCTTTGCCGACTTCTTCGGAGCGGGTGGCCCGAAAGGCATCGAGGAGATTGGGCAGGATCAAGGGATCGGCCTGGGAGAGGTGCTCGCGGGCCAGGGTGACCAACTGCGGATCGCTGAGCCTGGCGCGGCCGAGGATCTGAGCGGCGGTTTGCCGCAGGTCGGCGTCGGTTTCGGGGCGCAGCAAAGATCGCAGGAACCGGAAACTCGGATCCGGAACCGCCGGGCGGCGGGCAACCAGAACGCCGAGGGCGGCGGCTCGCAAGTCGTTGGACTCGCGCTCGCTCGCGGCTATGCGCTCCAGGTCGTCATCGAGGGCGGTGAGCTGGCGGGAGCGGATCAGGCTCACGACGCGGGCGCGCAAAGCGGGGTCGGCGCCGTGAAGCTGCTGGCGCAGGCGCTCGGTCCACACCGGCGGAAACTCTTTCACCGCGCATTGATCCATCGCATCGAGCAGAAACAGGCGCTGTTGGGCGCGGGTGGAGGAATCGGCGAGCACGTCGCCCATCATCTTTTGCGTCTCCGCGTTCTCGCAGAGGGCGACCAGGGTTTCCGAGACCGCCGTTGCCTCGTCCGGCGGGAATTCCGGCGCCCGGAAGCGGGCTCGCAGCAGCTTGAGCACTTCGCCGGACCAGTCCGGATGACGCGAGATCACCCACAGCGCGGCCCGCCGCAGTTGGGGATCGGGGTCGTTCAGATTCGCCGCCAGATGTTCGCGGCGGAGCGGCGAGTTGTCCATCTGGTCGAGGGCGATGAGAGCCGCCTTTCGCACCCTGGGGCTGGCGTTCTTCAGCCCCTCCATCACCGGCTGCGGGGTCTGCAAGGTAATCAGGGAATAAATAATGGAGTGCTCCACGAAGCGATCGTCGGGGTTGGCCGACGCAGCGAGGAGAGCCGGGACGGCTTGGGGGTCGCCGATTTGGCCCAGAGCGGTCGCTGCCTGGCGTCGCGCCGGTGGCTCGTCTTTCTGAACCATCTGCATCAAACGGGGAACGGCTTGCCGATCTTTGGCCAGCCCCACCATGCGGGCGGCCGCGATCCGCGCGACGAAATGGCTGTCGCTCAACGCCGCTCGCACCGCCTCGCCTGCCTTCCCCTTGCCGATTCGGCCCAGCGCAAATACGGCGGCAGCTCGAACTTCAGGCGTTGCATGGGTCTCGCGCACCCGAATCAGCGACTCGATGGCAGCCTCGCCGGCCTGGGCTTCTCCAGCTTGCACCAGCAGGTCCACGGCCTTGTCGCGGACCGCCGGCCGCGGATCGTCGAGAAAGCGAGCTAGATCGGCCGGCGGCCGCGTCTCCAGCTTTAAGTCCAGGCCCCACGGATCCTGGATGCGCGGCGCGCCCTTGCGGCGCACGCGGTAGATCGCCCCTTTGAACTCCGGTTTCGCGATCCTCGATACCGGGCAACTATGCAGGTACCAGGCTCCGGTCTCCACTACCAGCAGGCTGCCATCGGCGTCTTCGGCGACGTCGGTGGGATGGAAGTCGGGGTCGGTGGAGGTCAGGAAGTCCTCGTCTTTGGTGCGGAAAGTGCCGCCGTCCCGCTCCACGATGTGCCGCTGGATGCGATGCGGATTGAACTGCGCGCTGAAGAGGTTGCCCTGGTAGGCGGGGCCGAAACTGGTTCCGCGGTAGAGCAGCAGGCCGGCCGGGGCGATGCGGGCAAACTTGGTCATGGCCGGCATCAGGTCGCCGGTGCGCTTGTATTTATTGACAATAGGCGTGACCTTGGGATAGACCCCGCCTTCCACGTAGTGGAGCAAGGCGTCGCGCTCCCCCAGCTTGGGATTGCGGTAGTAGGTCATGGTGCCGAACATTTCTCCGGCCGGATTGAAGACGATCTCGATTCCGTTGTCGTAGCCGCCGCCGACAATCCATTCCAGGCCCGTCCCATCCGGGCGCATTCGCCACACGCGGCCGCCCGGACCTTCCATCCGACCTCCTTCCCTGGTCTCGATGCGGTAGTGGCCCAGGTTGTAGGTGAGATACATCAGCCCGTCGGGACCGAGGAAAGGTCCGTGGAGAGTGGTGCCGTTCGAATGCAGGGGCCAGCCGGTCATGACCACCTGGCGGCGGTCGGCCACGCCGTCGCCGTCGGTGTCGTCAAAGCGCAGGAAGTCGGGCGGCGCCCCCACGTAGAGGCTGCCCCGATACCACAGCGCCCCCATGGTCATGGAAATCTTGTCGGCGAAGATCTTGCCGCGGTCGAACACGCCGTCGCCATTGGTGTCTTCGAGCAGGCGAATGCGCATTTCGGGTTTCGCCTGCATGTCCTCATCGCTCTCATTCTTTCCGGCAGACTCGCAGACAAAGAGGCGGCCCCGGTCATCGTAGGCGATGAACATCGGGTAGTTCACCAGGTCCGGCCCGGCGGCCAGCTCCACCTCAAAGCCATCCGGAACGTGGATGGATTCGAGGCCCCTGGCCCCAGGGTTCAAATCCTGCAGGAACTTGCTCAGGAAGCCGGTGCGTTGCCAATAGGGGAGCGACCGGTTCCTGGTCCGGTTGGGGCGCAGGGAGTAAAACAAGCCAACGCCGGCGAGCAGCGCCACCGCGCCCACGACGAGAACGGTTGCCGGAGATCTTCGACTAGCTGGATTCGTCATGTTGGGCCCGTGCCTCAGAACTCCAGCCGCAGGCGCATCTCGATCAACCGCGGTCCCGCCTTTTCGTTGCTGAAGAAACCTTGCTGGCTGACGATGACCCCGGTTTGGCCCGTCGCGGAGATGTTGCTGTTCGGGAAGTCAAAGTTGGGGTGGTTGAAGAGGTTCGAGATCATCGTCATGTAATCCAGGTGGAATCGCTCGGTCAGCAGGAAGCGTTTCGAGATGCTGAGATTCTGAGTGTTCAGACCGGGGCCTTGCAGTACGTTGACGCCGCTGTTTCCGAAGCGGCCTTGCGGAGGCCGGGCGAAGGCCCCCACGTCAAACCAGCGGTCGAGGGACCGCTGGCCGGTAGAGAAATTGCCGTTGGCGATCCGGTCCGGAAGTCCACCAGAGGTATTGGTGTTCGACGGATCGGCGCCGGAGAAACCGGGAGAGAAGTACTGGCCGGTTTGCAGGTAGCCCAGCCATGCCAGCTTCCATCCCCCGATCACGTGATTCACGGCGCCCGGGGCACTCGACAGAAAGCGCTTGCCGCGGCCGAAGGGCAGGTCCCACAAGGTGTTGAACACCACCCTGTGGCGCGCGGTGAAATCGCGGTTCCAGAAGTTGGGCGAGTAGGGGTTCTCCAGGTCCAGCAAGTTGGACATGTTGTTCGACCAGGTCCAGTGGGCGTCAAAGGTGACCCATCCTACGTTGCGCTTGGTCTCGAAGGTCAAGGAGTCGTAGTTGGTCTTCCCATTGGTTTGGGCGAAGGTGGCCCCTACAAATGGCTGATAGGGGCGCCGCGCTGCGGTGAACGGGATCAGGCTCGGCTGCGGCTTGTTGATCGAAAGATTGTAATTCAAATCGCGGTCGCGCGAGCCGATGTAGGAGAGCCGGAACCCCATGTTTCGAACCTCCTGCTCGACCGTGAAGTTGAACTGGTGGATGTAACCGTCTTTCGTCTCGGTCGGGTATCCGCTAATGCTCTGGGACGGAACGGTCGCGGTAGCGCCTGCAGTCGGGAATGGATTGGGGAACTGGAACAGGGGCCTTCCATTCTGAATGCCGTTGAACGTGAAGATTCCGTAGCCCACGCGCAGGACAGTGCTATTGGTCAGCCGGTAGGCGGCCGAGAGGCGCGGGGCGAAGTTCCTCTTGTCCGGAGCCGGAGCGACATTCCCCGTCACGAGCTTGATATTACTGGGGTAGAGCGGGCTCACCTTCTGCCGGACGGCGTCTGGAACGATCACTGCATTCGCGGTCGGGTCCCAGTTGTACAGCAGGCCGTCCTCGAAGGTGGTCGCGGTGAAATAGTCCCAGCGCAACCCGTAGTCCAGCGTCAACCGGCTGTTGACCTTAAAGGTGTCGGTCACAAACAGGCCCAG